>CALELC010000411.1 GCA_937904535.1 uncultured Planctomycetaceae bacterium | reverse complement strand
CCCCGGCAACTGAATGCTGACGATCGCATAACCCTGGTCCTGCGGCGGAATAAATCCGCCAGGAACCTTCTCAAACATCCAGCCGGTCACTCCCAGCAGCGCTACATAGACCAGCAAGGCGACCACCGAGATTCTCAGCACGCGGGCGACCAACCCGGCATAGATCCCGCTGGTGAAGTTGAACGCGCGATTGAATGCTCGGAAGAACCAACCGAACAGAAAATCACTGATCCGGTCGAGCACGTTCGGTTTGGCGTGCTCTGACTTCAACAGCAACGCACACATTGCGGGGCTCAGCGTCAGCGACACAAACCCGGAGATGGCGGTCGACACGGCAATCGTCAACGCGAATTGGCGGTAGAACTGACCGCTGATTCCCGACAGAAACGCCGTCGGCACGAACACGCTGATCAGCACGACGGTCATCGCGATCACCGCGGAACCGACTTCATCGATCGTTTTGTGCGATGCCTCGCGGGGGGATAGCCCCTCGGACATCAGCCGTTCAACGTTTTCTACCACCACGATCGCGTCGTCGACGACGATCCCGATCGCCAGCACGATCCCGAACAACGACAGGTTGTTGAGTGAAAAACCGATCGCTTGCATGACCGCAAAGGTGCCGATCAACGACACCGGAATTGCGACCAGCGGAATCAAAGTGGCCCGCCACGTCTGCAAGAACACGAAGACCACTAACACCACCAACACCGCGGCCTCGAACAAGGTGTGGTACACCGCCGAGATCGACGCTTCCACGTAAGCCGTGGGGTTGTAGTAGATGCGATATTCCAAGCCCGGTGGGAAGTTTTTGCTCAATTCCTCCATCTTGGAGAGGATCCCCTGGGCAGTGCCGACCGCGTTGGAGCCCGGACGTTGGAAAATGCCTAAACCCGCCGAGTTATCGCCATCCAGGTAGCTGATCGACGAATAGTCAACCGCTCCCAACTCCACCCGGCCCACGTCCTTAACTCGCACCAACTGTCCGTCACGGCCGCGTTTGATGATGATCTCCGCGAACTCATCGGCCGTCGTCAGACGACCCTGAGCGCTGACGTTGAGCTGAAACGCCGTTTCGGAATCGAGCGGTTGTTGCCCGATCACC
This sequence comes from uncultured Planctomycetaceae bacterium, assembly GCA_937904535.1. GTDB lineage: Bacteria > Planctomycetota > Planctomycetia > Pirellulales > Pirellulaceae > UBA6163. The sequence continues at coordinate 5,920 of CALELC010000411.1, read as the reverse complement.
CCGGCGGCGACCTGCAAGTTCTGTTCGCGCAGCGCTGCCACCACGTCGCCCGCGGTCAGATCCAGCGACGCGACTCGGTCGGAGTCCAGCCAAACTCGCATGCTGTATTCGCGGCTGCCGAATACCTGCACGTTGCCGACCCCGTCGAGCCGAGCGAGCTGATCGCGGATCTGCAAGTTGGCGTAATTGCTGATGTACAGCTGATCGCGGCTGGCGTCTGGCGAAATCAGGTTGACCACCATCAGCAAGTCGGGCGAACTTTTGCGGGTGGTGACACCCATCTGTCGCACTTCAGCCGGCAACCGCGGTTCGGCGATCGCCACCCGGTTTTGCACGAGCACCTGGGCGGCATCGAGGTCGGTCCCAAGGGCGAACGTCACCGTCAACTGCATCGCCCCACTGGCCGTCGACTGCGACGACATGTAGAGCATGTTTTCGACGCCGTTGATTTCCTGCTCGATCGGTGCAGCGACCGTAGCTGCGATCGTCTCCGGTGTCGCTCCAGGGTAGTTCGCGCTCACAACCACTGTTGGCAGAGCGATTTCAGGATACTGCGACACCGGCAGCGCGACGTAGGCGAGGCTGCCGACCAGTACGATCAGCAGCGCTAGCACGGTCGCAAAGATCGGTCGCTCAATGAAAAAGTGCGAAAATCGCATGGAGAGGTCATCCCGGAATACGGGGCGTGGAAAGCAGAGGTGAGATTGCCGCGCGCCTCAGTGCGGCGCTGCGGCGAGAGTCGGCAATGCTCGCTAACGAGCGGGGGCCGGTTGCGGCGTTACCGTCAGCCATTCTTCGCGCGGCACCGGCTGGTAATCGTCAGGCAGTTCCGACTCTTCGATGACTTTCAGCGATTCCTCGGTTGCGGCGACCTGCACCCCAGCAGCAGCCAATTGCAGGCCGCGAATGACCACGCGTTCCGAGCCATCGAGTCCACTGCGAATGATCCGCAATCCGTGTGACATCGGACCGGTTTTGACCACGCGGCGGGCAACGCGGTTTTCATCGTCGACAATCAGCACGAACTGTTGGGCCTGATCGGTTCCGATCGCCTCGTCGGGGATCATCACCGCTTCATAACGGGCGGTGCCAGGAAGTCGCAGCTGGGCGAACAATCCAGGCACCAATTGATGGTCGCTATTGCGGAAAATCGCTCGTCCCCGCATCGTGCCCGTATTGGGATCAACGCGGTTGTCGACGAAGTCCATGTGGCCTCGATGGGGCAGCCCTTCTTCATCGGCCAGGGCCAGATACACCGGGTTCTTGGCTTCGCGCGAACTCGGTCGCTGTCCGGCGCGGTCCAAACGCATGTATTTCAGCAGTTCCCGTTCGCTGGCATCAAAGTAGGCGTGAATAGGGTCGAGCGACACGATCGTGGTCAATAATGTCGACTGCTCATTGCCACCGCCGATCAAGTTACCGATGTCGACTCGCCAGTCGCTGGCTCGGCCGGTGATCGGCGCTCGGACCTGCGTGTACTGCAGATCCAGCTGGGCGCTTTGGACGGCGGCTTCGGCAGAAATGATCGCCGCTTCGGCATTGGCGATCCCGGCTCGGGCCGACTCAATCGCGGCCTGAGCTGACTCGACCGCGGCACGAGCGACCAAGTACTCGCTCTCGCGAAGATCCAGTTCCTCAGCTGCGGCTGCATTCTGTTGGATCAAACGCTGCACACGCTCCCGGCGAGTGCTGGCGAGGTCTAAGTTGTACTGCGCCTGGGATGCTGCAGCCTCCGCCTGTCGCAGTTCGGCCTGAGCCTTTTCGCGCGAGGCGCGGGCTTCTTCCTGTTGCGCTTCGGCGATCCGCAGCAAGGCTTGGAATGGCCGGGGATCAATCACAAACAGCAACTGTCCCTCTTGAACGATGTCGCCTTCGGAGAAATGGATCGACTCCAGGTAGCCGCTTACCCGGGCCCGCACGTCAACGGACTGCACCGCAGCGAGCCGTCCGGTGTAGCGATCCCATTCGACAATCTGACGCTTTACCGGCTGCGCAACCGTGACTTGTGGCAACGGAGGGTCCGCGCTGACACGCTCGTTGCGGCCGCACCCCATCGTTGTGATCGTGATCAAGGCGGAGCATCCGATCAGCCATCGCACCATGCGTGTATTCCTAGATAAAAGAGCAATCCGAAGCGATTGAGCGGCCGCTGCTGGGGGAAGGCAGCGAGTCGTAGGCAGGGCTCCGGCCGCGATCAAAAGCAAGGGGCCGGTGGTCCGCAGAGACAGTCCAGAACAGCGCTGACGGACTGGACGGACTAAACTGCACCGTGTAGTTTAGTTTTGGGAGGGGTGAAAGTAAACGGCCCGCCGCAGCTAGTCTAGGGAAAATTTTTCGATGACGGAAAAAACGCGGCTTAGCGCTCGCAAACATGCCGCGATTATCGAAGCCGCAGTTGCGGAGTTCGATGCACAGGGCTTTGAAGCGACCAGCATGGACTGTGTCGCGGCTCGCGCCGGCGTGTCCAAACGCACCGTCTACAATCACTTCGCCAGCAAAGAGGCGCTGTTTCGCCAGATCCGTGACGCGCTCATCCGCCGTGCCCGCGAGGTGGAAGCGGTCGCCTACGAACGCCATGGCTGTCTGCGGGAGCAGCTTTGCGAGATCGGCCAGCGAGAAGTCGAGCTGCTGACTTCCAAAGACTTTATGACTCTGGCGCGGGTCACGATCCCAGCGTTTCTCACCTGCAAGTCGTTTGCTTCGGAGACCTTCACCGAGCTACAGGGAAGTCATGAAGGGCTGGTGAACTGGATCCGCGATGCGGCTGCGGACGGGCGGTTGGTGATCGAAGACGTGGCCGTCGCCGCCCGCCAGTTTTTGGTGTTGCTCCACGGCTTTGCGTTTTGGCCACAATTGGTTGGCGGCCAGCCGGAGCCGAATCCAGTGCAGCGGCAGCAAATCGTTTCGGCTGCCGTGGGAATGTTTCTCGACCACTATGCGGCTCGCGAGCGGTAGGCCCAGGAGCCACATTGAGCGATCAAAGATCGACGTTTAGGGGCGAGCTGCGCCCGTAAACGTCTCCACATGCACGGGCCGCCCGCTGGGGTTCAGTTCCAGGCTTTCGTCCCGGACTTGATCCGGTCCCAGCGCGTCGACTTCGGCAGGCTGCTCCGGTGTTGCTTCGATCAATTCGGGGGCCCCGATGACCGCTGGTGCTTGCGTGTGCTGCGGAGCCGACGGATCAAACGGGCCGGAACTGACCGGCGGCGGCATGTGGACCGCTTCGGGGTGATGCCGAGTGTCGAGGAACCGCCCCATTTCGTAGGCATCGCGGTGGGCGCCGTTGGCCCACGGTCCTTCCGCCAGGGTCACGCCGTTGTATGCCAACAGCGAACCCTTCTCGCGGTGCAAGTCGCGAATTGCCAAGTTGTAATCGGTCAGTGCTCGATAGAACTCAATTTCGCTGTTGACGACCTGGCGTTGGGCGAGCAACAGGAAGTTGATGTTATCGGTTCCATCGCGGTAGCGGCGTCCGAGGACGTCGACTTGCCGCAGGTCAGCCAAGAACCCGTTGTAGTTGGTTTCCAACAGGGTATGGGTGACCCCAATCCGCCGCACCGCTTCGGCCAGATCGTGGCTGACGCGGAGTTCGGTTTCGTTCAGCACGGCCCGTTCCCGGTTCAGTGCCAAGCGGGCATGGGCGACCGCGTTGCTGGCCGCACGCAAACCGACAGGGAACGAGAGTTCCATCCCGGCTTGCCACTCTTGGTAGTCACCGCTGAGGATTTCGGCCGTCAGGTTGTCCAGCGGCGCATTGCGACTGGTGTCAAACAGATGGTCGCCGAGACCGCGGAATCGGTAGTTGCCCAGGAAGTCGAGCTGCGGACGGCGATTGAGCCGAGCGGCGTAGAGTTCCATTTCGCGGCGTTTGATGTTAAACCGCTGGCGGCGAACTTCCACGCGCCGCTGAATCGCCTGGGAAAGCGCGCTTTCCCAGTCAAACACCACACGCACATCGCTGGCCGGAGTGATCGGTTTGATCAGCCGTCCGTCTGCCGGCGGCATCCCCAGCAGGTAACGCAGCTGCTGTTCGCGAGCATACAGTCCCTGCGGGCCGGACAGCGCCTGTTCCACACGGGCCTTGAACTGGTAGTACTGCGACTGAGCTTGGGCTTCTTCGTCGCTGCGGCCCGCACCGACCTGCAAACGCACTTCCTGGTACTGGAATGTTTGCAGCGCCGATTCTCGGCCGCGAAGCGTCGCTTCGAGGATCCGGTAGGATGCGCTCAGATCCCAGTATGCCTGTTCAACGTCGTTCACTAGCCGGATCACCGCGAGTTCGAAGTCGGCCAAAGCGACGTCTTCGTTGACCCGTGCGATCAGCACACCGTTGTATTGGCCGATGACGCCGCCAGGGCCGGCGATGCGGTTGAACTCGGTGCCCGCACCCCGCATCAACGGTTGACGCCATTCCGCTTCAACCCAACCGGTAAAATCGCTGGGGAACTGACGGAACGGTCGGTTGTTGCGATCGTAAAGCGTTACGTGGCGCAGCGCGAATGTCGCACCCTGTGCCGTCCGCTTACTCAGTTCCGACTGATAGGTAGCGGTCGTGCCTTGGAAGACTTGGGGTGTGAACGCACCGCCCAGGCCACCCGTCTGGATGTTGTTGGGCTGGTCGAGCTTTTGCCAGAACAACTGCCCGCGGTACTGAGCATCAAAGGCCGACAGCGCAGCTTCGACACCGACCAGCGGGTTGGCGTGCACCATCGACGGGTCGTAGATCGTGCTGGCGAACCCGGGTTGGGTGACGATCGTTCCGCCGATGTCGCGGAGCACAGGGCTTTGGCCAACCGCCATCTGCACCGCCTCGGCCAGCGTCAGATCGAACGTTGGTAGCTTCGTCGGGTCTTCGCTGACCAGTGGCGGCATCGCCGTGCGTGCCGTGTGCGAGACCTCGGTGAGGCAGTCGGCCACTTCGGGGTAGGCGATCTGCATCCCCACATTGTCGTGATACGACTTGACCGTGTCGTGGGGACCCGGTTGTGGAGCAACTTTATGGATGAGTCCGCAGCCGCTAGCGAGCATCGCTCCGAGCGCAACCGAGGTTCGGGCAGCGACTCTCAGACGGCGTGGTTTTCGGCGTGGATGAACGATGGGCATGGCGGCTCAGGTCGGCAAGAGGACTTGCTTGAGACCATTCCGACCGAGCCGAGATACTTACGTGGCGTGGGTCAGAATGACCGCTAGCCTTGTTGCTGGCGGCAGAGGAATCATCGACCGCACAACCACAACATCTGGACCCACACCGACAACAATCACGCCGGGTACAACAGCATCGGCCGTTACAATCGTTACAAACCGACGTTTGCGTGGCCGCGGCGGACCATTGGCAGCTGCCAACCCTGCCAGACGGCTAGTGTGCCAAACGTAATAGCGGAGTACAGCAGATCGCTAGCGATGGTGTACTGAAAGAATGGCAACGCGGCGGTGTAGCTGGCCACCAACCCGTTCAGCGAGGCAGGATAGAACCCGGCTGCCCACACGCCCAGATTGCTCAGCAGGAAGAAGCTGGTCGAGCACGCGAGCGAGGCGGTAGCGACCCGGACGATCGAGCGACGATTGCGCAACTGCATCCCGATCAAAGCGCTGATCGCGACCGCAGCATAGACGCTGGCAATCACAATCGGAGGATAGATGCCAGTCGAGAGTAGGTTCGCATAGGTCCCAATGATGTCGCTGATCAGCAGAGCCAGCAACGGTACGGCGACGGCCGAGACGCCGCGTAGATGGCAACCAGCAAACAAGCCGAGCGCCCCCATAAACACAAAGTTCGGCGGATGGGGCAACATGCGGCTGACGACAGCTAATGCGACCAGCGCGTACAGAGTCGGTCGGTTAAGCATCGGAGAAACGCCAATATCGGTTCGAGGGTTACCTGCCGCAGTGCGGCGCACCGGACCCGCTGTCCAGAGGTCCG
>CALELC010000410.1 GCA_937904535.1 uncultured Planctomycetaceae bacterium | reverse complement strand
GCAGTTGGCGGGAAACGCGACAGCGGAGGGCCGCGGCCGGGTTTCGCGGTTCACGTTCGACAGACCTCGCAAGCTTCGACGAACGAGATTTGAGCGGTTGGCTGGCCGCCGAGTTTGTCGGCAACGAGCCCGATGCGCCGCAGGCACCCGAGCTGCAGTTACCACTCAAGCCGGCCAGCATCCGCATCTGTCTGGTCCACCGCGGGATCGAGTCGATCGATGAGCCCTTTCCTGGGCATATTCCGAATGGAATGCCGGTCGATGCGATTGCTGTGGGCCATTATCTCGGTGTGCGTCCGCAGTCGGCTGAGTTAGCGTTGGACCAGGCGATCAGCGGCTCTGCCGACATGGACGAGCCGCGGCTGTTGCTCACCGATTTGGCGGAACGCGGTGTAATTACGGGCGAATTAGCACGAACGTTTTTCCTCGCGGATCCACGGCAACCGGCCACACGGACGCTGGCCATCGCAGGCATGGGCTTGCCCGGACGTTTGGGGATTCCTGAACTGACCGTGCTGGTGCGCGAACTTTGCTGGTCCCTGGGCCGAATCGGCAAACAGCACCTGGCGACAGTTTTGATTGGCGCCGGTGGCGACAATCTGCGTGAAGGGGATGCGGTGTCGGCCTGGATTCGCGGCATCAAACACGCGATCACCGGCACCGAAGAAGACGATCCCTATCGCTTGCAGTGCATCACCTTTGTCTGCCGCTCGATGCGGACGCTCCGCCGCGCTCAGGAAGCGTTGCTCAAGGAAAAGCAACAACTCCACCAGTTGCGCCGGCTAGAGATCGTGTTGACACCATGGAGTCAGGAGGAACTCGAGCGCGCGGAACGAGAGGAACAGCAACAGGTCGCGGAGGCCGAGCGAGCGAAGCGGCAACAGGCTGCGGACGACGCGCGAACGAGAGGGAGGCGGTCGGGGGCCGCAGCGGACCGCGCGCCGACCCGAATCACGGCCACGCTCGAGGAAGAGACTTACCGGTTCGGAGCGATCACCGACAACGCTGCTGTACCCGAACGCGATATCCCACTTGATCCGCGGTTGGTGCGACAGGCGAATGATGAGCTCGTCGGTCGGAGCTTAACCGAGCAATTTGAAGCGGGGCTGTTCCTGCAAAAACTGCTGTTGCCAGCGGATTTTCGCGATACCCTGCTGACCCATGCCCCGCTGGTTCTGGCGCTCGATGCCCGCACGGCACGAATCCACTGGGAAATGATGGCGCAGGTCGATTTCAGCGGCACCCCAGCTCTCTTGCCTGGCGTAACGCCATCGCTCGATGCGGTAAAGGACCTGTTTTGGGGGACCGTCCGTGGATTAACGCGGCAGCTGCGAACGACGTTTGCCCCGCCTCCCGAACCGCCACCGCCGGCCCAGCGGCTGCTGCGCGTGTTGGTGGTCGCCGATCCAGCGAAAGATGCCCCTTTAGCCGGTGCGTTGGAAGAAGGGTACGAGGTCGCCGAGCTGTTTGAGCGTTTCAATCGCGTGCATCAGCAAGGGCACAATCGGGTGGAAGTGGTGCGTTTGCTCGGGCCGCGCGAAGCGACGCGGACCGCCGTGCTCAAACACCTGATGCTGCGTTCCTACGATGTGTTCCACTTTGCTGGTCATTGTCACTTTGACCCTCAGTATCCGCAGCGCTCGGGTTGGCTGTTCAGCGACTCCGAGCAGATCAGCGTGCGAGAGCTGAGCCGCATCGACCGAGTACCGAAGTTCGTGTTTTCGAATGCCTGCGAATCGGGAGTCACCGCGGACCGACCTCAAAGCCGCAATCCAGGACTCGCACCGAGTTTCGCGGAAGCGGCCTTTGCACGTGGAGTGACCAACTTTGTGTGTACGGCTTGGCCGATCAATGATTTCGCAGCGCGGCAGTTTGCGAAGGTCTTGTACAGCGAGTTGTTGGGGCTTGGTGAGACTCGCAGCGATGGTCAGTCCAGCGCTGTGCCGCAGCCTCTGCACGTGGCGATGCGGCGAGCTCGATTGGCGCTGGTTACCGAACCTGAAGGGATCTCAACCTGGGGCGCCTATCAACATTATGGAAATCCTTATTATAGGTTTTTCCAACTACGGCCAGATTCGCTGCATGGCGAAGAGTGATGAGAGACGGCAGATCAGAACGCTCCAGCCGAGCGATTCTGCGGTAGGGCGAAGATGATCTGCAACGCCTTGGAATCCGCTTCTGATTCATCGCCAGCCGCCAGCGGAAGAACGAACGGGCGTAACGAACCGCCGGAGCGCAGCGGGTCCGCCGTAGCGTGGCTCCGGCAAGAGAGTCAGATCGCGCGGAGGTAGCAGACAAAGAACAGCACGCCGTGCAGCACCAGCGTGGTGACCGAAAGCCGGACCCGGCGCGACGAGAGGCCCAACAGCGAGAGCACCGCGCCCAGTGCCGCCACAGCGATGCCTCCAGCAGGAAACAGCAGCAGACATGCGAGTGCGAATCCCAGCACGATCAGAGCGGCGTAAGCGGCTGCGGCTGCGGTTTCCGTCCAAACGCCATGCCCAAGTGTCTCAGGTTCGTGCGGCGGCTGAGTCGCTTTTTCGCTGCTCGTCGAGGGTTCGGCTTGAAAGGGAGATTGCTCCTCCACCGCAGTGGTTGTAGACGCGGTTTCGTCGCTCGCTGAGCCCGTAGCGTCGGCTGCGGTGGGGGCGGTAGTCGTTTCCGCCACAGATCCAGGGGCAAACGGCGAGCCGACGCGATAATCGCTAGAGTTTTCCAAGGTCGCTTTCCTGGCAGTTTGGGCAAGCAGCCGCTATGCTGGCCTTGCCCTGGCAAGCTCGTTTTTACTCGCTGACACAGCCTTTTCTATGCAATTCATCCCCGGCCTGATAGCACCCCGATCGACCACCCGAAGTATTCATTTCCGCTTTCACCACCGCTTTACGCTCTGCTTAGCGTGTGTCTTTGCAACCTTCGGGTGTCTGGGCGGCTTTCGAGTTCAGGCAGTCGAGCCGGCGAGGTCCGTAGGCGCTGAGCCACAGGTTCAGGAGGCTTCGGACGAAGGGCTACAGACCCTCGGCGCCATGCGGCTACCTGAAGGTTGGAAGCGCGAATTGTTCGCTGCGGAACCGCTGGTCGCCAACATCGTCGCTTTTGATATCGATCCGCAAGGGCGGCTGTTTGTTGCCGAGTCCTTCCGCCAAGACCGCGGCGTCACCGATAACCGCGGGCACGATGAGACCTGGCTGCTAGCCGATTTGGCGGCCCAGACCGTTCAGGACCGGATCGATTATCACAAACGTCTGCTGGGCGAGAAAGCTGCCAGTTACACCGAGCAGGATGATCGGATTCGGCGGCTCCGCGACACCAACGGTGACGGACGGGCGGATGAAGCGATCGTGTTTGCCAAAGGATTTAACCGGCTCGAGGAAGGGACCGGGGCAGGGGTGCTCGTGCGTGGCAATGACGTTTACTTCACGTGCATTCCTAAGCTGTGGAAGCTGACCGACAGCAACGATGATGGCCAGGCCGAGCAGCGAACGGTGCTCAGCGATGGCTACGGAGTCCGCGTCGCTTTCCGCGGCCATGACTTGCACGGCCCGATCATCGGGCCCGATGGCCGGCTCTATTTCAGTCTCGGCGATCGCGGGCACAACGTCACCACGCCCGATGGCCGCATGCTGACTGACCCTGCCAGCGGTTCGGTGTTCCGCTGTGAACTCGACGGCAGTGGCTTGGAAGTGATCGCCAGCGGCTTACGCAATCCGCATGAACTGGCCTTCAACGATTACGGCGACCTGTTCACCGGCGATAACAATAGCGACAGCGGTGATAAAGCTCGGATCGTGCAAGTGGTCAAAGGGGGGGATTCCGGCTGGCGGATGTACTACCAATACCTGGCAGACCGCGGCCCCTTTAATCGAGAAAAGATTTGGCATCCTTATAACCCGCAGTCCAACCCTGAGCAGCCGGCGTACATCGTGCCGCCGATTGCAAATTTCGCAGATGGACCCTCCGGATTTGCTTTTGATCCCGGCACCGGTGTTGATGCTTCGCTCCGCGGTGCATTTGTCCTCTGTGATTTTCGCGGCGGTGCGGGCAACAGTGGTATTCGCTCGTTTCGATTAGAAGCCGACGGAGCGTTCTACAAACTGACCAGCAGTGATGATCCGATCTGGAATGTCTTGGCGACCGATGTGGCCTTCGGACCAGACGGTGCGCTGTGGATCAGCGACTGGGTGGAAGGTTGGACCGGTGAGGGGAAAGGGCGGATCTATCGGCTGACCGGGCCAAACTTTGACGCTGACGAAGCGGCTGAAGTCGCACAGATCTTGGCTGGTCAGTGGGCTCAGGCCGATGCCGATCAACTCCAGCAGTGGCTCGCCCATGCCGACCGGCGCGTGCGCAACGAAGCTCAGTGGGAATTGGCGCGCCGCGGCGATGCGGAGCGTTTGTTGCAGGTCGCAGCCGATACGGCCGCCGGTCGTCTGCCGCGGCTGCATGCGATCTGGGGCATCGATCAAATTCTGCGGCTGAATACCGACAAACAAACGCTGGGAGAAACCTTAGGCGCTGCGCTGATCGCGCGTCTTGGGGACGACGACGAGTATGTTCGCGCGGCGGCCGCGGCGGCTGTCGGCGAACGCAAGCTTGCCCCGGGGCGCGAGCGGCTCGTGGCGATGTTAGCGGATCCATCGAGTCGTGTGCGATTCCATGCCGCGCTCGGACTCTCTGCAGGGCTCGGCAAAGGAACCGTCGCCTTGCCGGCTGTGGTCGAGATGCTGGCGGAAAACGCGGATCGCGATCCGATGCTGCGGCATGCCGGAATCATGGCGCTCGCTGGTTCAGGTGATCCAGTAAAGTTGGCGGCACTGAAGAAACACGATAGCTCGAGCGTGCGACGTGCGGTCGTCGTGGCGCTGCGGCGGCTGAAGGCGGCGGAGGTCGTCGAGTTCCTGGCTGATAGCGACACGCAGGTGGTGGTGGAGGCCGCACGTGCGATTCATGATGTGCCGCTCGCGGTCGGACTTGAGCCGCTGGCCAAGCTGATTCAGCGACCGAGCGACAACGACGCGCTGCTGCGGCGTGTGCTCAACGCGAACTTCCGCTTGGGAACGGCGGATGCGGCAATGGCATTGGCCGAATACGCTGCCAAACCGGCTGCGCCCGTAGCGTTGCGAATCGAAGCTCTGCAGATGCTCAAGAGCTGGGGCCAACCCGATCCGCGTGATCGCGTGCTGAACGATTTTCGCCCGCTGCCCGAACGTCCGGCGGCTGTTGCCAAGGCGGCTTTAGCGAAGGCCTTGCCGATGCTGCTCAAGAACGGCGATGAAGCTCGCGACTTCGCGGTTTCGATCGCCGCCGGGTACGGCCTTGCCGAAGTGATTCCGGTGTTGCAACGGCGCGTAGCGGACACCAACCTGCGGCCCGAAGCCCGTGCCGACGCCTTGAAGTCGTTGGCGGAGCTGGCGCCGCAGCGAGCCGCGGAACTTGCGGCGACGTTGTTGGATGCCAGCCAAGCCAAGCTGCGGATCGCGGCGATGGAGACGGTCGCCAAGATCACGCCGGAAGCATCGGTCGAGTTGCTGCGAAAAGGGACAACCAGCGAGGTTGCGGCGCAGCGGCAATCGGCCTGGGACATGCTCGCCAAAATCGACTCACTGCCAGCGCGTGAGTTGATCGCAACTGGAGTTCGCGATTACCTCAATGCCAATCTGCCCGCCGATACCGCGCTTAACGTCATCGAAGCGGCTGCGGGTAAACTTGATCCAGAACTCGCGCAGCAACTGCAGGAGCATCAAGCGAAGCTGGCGGAGAGTGATCCGCTGGGACGCTGGCACTTGTCGCTCGAAGGAGGAGATCGCGCGGCCGGAGCCGAGATTTACACCCGCACGCAGTTGTCCTGCGTGCGCTGCCACAAAGTGGCGGGCACCGGCGGCGAGGTGGGCCCCGACTTGTCGGCGGTCGGCAAGCAGCGCGAGCGGCGTTATCTGTTGGAAGCGATCTGTTTGCCGGATGCGGCAATCGCGGAAGGCTTTCAGACGGTCGTGATTGCGGATGATCTCGGGCAGGTGTTCACCGGAATTGTGAAGCAAGAAGACGACGAGACGGTGGAACTGATCCAGGCTGACGGTCAGGTGCAGCGAATTCCGCAAGACTCGATCACTGCGAGAAAACGCGGTAAATCAGCGATGCCTGAGGAGTTGGCCAGCTACATGACCGCACGCGAATTGCGTGACTTGGTGGCGTATCTGGCCAGCCTTCAAGGCGAGGCCAAGTGAGCAGCGGGCGTGGTTGATCGCTTTGAGATCGAACCAGCTGCGATATATCCACCTGCCGATGCGAGCACGGACTACCTGGAGCACTGACCGGCGGAGTACCGACTATCCGGAGTACCGACCGGCGGAGCGGTCGGCGACGTGGAGTGGTCGATCGCTCTGCGATCGATCCGGGCAGCTGGACCTACCTGCCGACGGAGCGGTCGGCGACAGGGAGTGGTCGATCGCTCCGCGATCGATCTGGGCAGCCGGACCTACCGACCGGCGGAGCGGTCGGCGACAGGGAGTGGTCGATCGCTCCGCGATCGATCCGGGCAGCTGGACCTACCGACCGGTGGGGCGGTCGGCGACAGGGAGTGGTCAATCGCTCCGCGATCGCTCCGGGCGGCTGGACCTACCGACCGGCGGAGCGGTCGGCGACGTTGATGGTCGGCGACAATCCTTAGCTGCGAATCAGC
>CALELC010000409.1 GCA_937904535.1 uncultured Planctomycetaceae bacterium | reverse complement strand
GGAGTTCAGGCTTCAGCCTGCCTTCTGTCTCGTCCCTTGTCAAAAACAGCCACTCCGCACGTCGTCCAGCTGCAGCATTCAACAAGCGTCGCTAGCTCTGGTCGCACATGCTTTGCGTAAGATCACCCCCAGCGGTCAACCTGTCTCCGCGACCCGCTCGATCACCACGATACACATGTCATCATCTTGCTCGCCATCGCCGATGAAATCGCGGACGGACAACACGAGGCGGTTGAGGATTGCTTCGGAACCGCCGCCTTGGGCGACACACTTACGCACCCGGTCGATCGAAAACAGTTCGTCCTTGCTGTTCATCGCTTCGTTGATTCCGTCGGTGTACAGCACCGCCACATCGCCGGGTCGCATCGTGGCTAACGTGGTTTCGTAGTCACTGCCTTCATCGATGCCAATCGGCAGGCCTGACTCTTCTTCGCCCGGCTCCGAAATCGAAGCATCGGCGGCATGAAAGATCAGCGGCGCCATATGACCGCCGTTGACAATCTGTACGTTCTCGCTGCCGGGTTCGATCACCATCAGGAGAAACGTCACGAAGCGTTCGATGTTCAGCCGGCTCATGTGATCATTGAGCCGCTGGACCGCCCGTGCGACGTCCGGCTCGGCGGCAAGGCAAAACCGCGTTTCCGCAGACAGCTTGGCCATGAACATGGCCGCAGCAACCCCGTGGCCGACGACGTCAGCGACCACGACGCCCCAGCGGCCACCGGGCAGCGGGATGTAATCGAAATAGTCGCCACCGATGTACTGAGCGGCTTGGTAATAGCTGCAAACGCGGAAACCGCTCAGCTCCGGCGGATGCTGCGGCAAGAACGCCGCCTGGACTTCGGTGGCGAGCCTCAGGTCTTGCTCGACTTCCTGTTGCCGCAGTGCCTGTTCATGCAGTTCGGCATTGCGAATCACGATCGCCGCCTGACCGGCGACACCGGACAGCAGGTCGACATCTTCTTCGCGGAACTGTCCACGGCCCTCTGTCGAATCGATCTGCAGGGCGCCGAACGCTTCGCCGTCGCTGTCGATCAGTGGCGCGCAGATCATGCTTTTGATGCTGAAATCGGCAATCGATTGGCTGGAGTCAAACCGCTGGTCGCTCGAAGCATCGAGCGACAAAATCGCCGAGCCTGTACTCATCGCTTCGCGGAGGATCGTGCGGCTGATCCGAATCGATTGCGATTCATCGCCAGCCCGGCGCATCTTGACCCACCGCGGGATCAGCGATCCATCGTCATCCTTCATCACCACAAAACCGCGATCGGCTTGGGGAAAGATTTCGAACAAGCTGACCAGCACCTTCGGCAACACCTCGTCGAGCGACAGCGCTTGCCCGAGATTGGCATTGATTTTCATCAGCGCCGCGAGTTTGGCTTCCGCGGTGGCAGAGATCTTCAGCCCGTCGGTGCTGCTGCGAAACTCAACCTTCGACATCGACAGGTGTTCGGAGTCTTCGTCGTCGATCATCGTGACGCCGAAGTTTCGTCCCGCGAAGTTCATGTGCGGGCTGCCGAGGTACTCCGGCACGGCATCGTCATGAAACACCAGTTCCATTTCGCAAATCCGCACCCGGTCGCCTTCGCGCAGCGGTTGCCCGCTGGTGATCAGTTGGCCATTGAGGAACGTGCCGTTGCGGCTGCCTTGGTCCTCCAGCACGTACTGGTCGCCGCGGTGGATGATCTTGGCGTGGAAGCGGCTGACCGCGCCGACTTCGACGACGATATCACAATCCGGGTGGCGTCCAATGACGGTTTCTCCGTCAGTCAGATCAAACCGTTTGGAAGCGCCCGTTTCGTCGAGCGTCGACATGAACGCCATGGCAAATTGGCCTGGTGATCGATGGGTAGGGAGGCAGGGGCAGGACGAAAAACCGCGCGGCCCGGGCCGCGTCTGCCTGGATTGTAAGCCTCGCCTAGGGAACATCTCAATTGACCCCCACCGCGAATGTTTTGTCGCCAAGATCGCTTGACGCAGCCGCATTCGCGTCCTACTTTTTGAGTGTCGCAGGCAGTGCCGCCCGCGGCCAGCCCGCCCCCGCATGCGGCTCGGCGATGGCAAGCCACCGCGGCGATTTCCCTGGCGGCACCGCACCTCAGCCTGCCCGATAGTGTAATTGGCAACACGACAGATTCTGACTCTGTTATTCTAGGTTCAAGTCCTAGTCGGGCAGCTAAGCCGGTCTTCCTCAGCTCTCCTGAATTGCCATCGCCCCGCGCATTGGAGCGATTTCTCGTGTCTGAGTGCTCAGCTGACAACTTCTGACCAGCAGGCATGCCCCCACCGGTGACACCGCCGGCCCGGTTAACTCACTGGCTCTGCTCGCCCCGTGTTCAGGCGTTGCTTGCAGGTAGTGCTTCACAGCCGCTGAGAAATGAACAAGCCATTGATTGACGTCGTGATCGGCGAACCGCTCCGGCAACTATGAATGCCGCGAACACGTGAACCTGCCCACGGCACACTGAACCTTCCAATGGCCACAGTCAATCCAGGTGATTGCCACAGCAACCTCACGGTCTTAGTCGGAGAACGTCGCTGAGCCGGCGTACGCGGTCCGCAGTAGAGCAGGATCCGCGCTACTCCTTGACGCCGAAATCCATCGGGCGCGTGGCCGCAACATTCAAGCACAATCCAACAAGTGGGCCGAATGCACGCGGCCTTATCGCTGGTACCGAACAGCCAGTGCTTCAGCCTCCGTATCACGCCGCTCGATGAGCCGGATCAGCAAAAAAAGGCTGTTTTGAAATGCTTTCTTGAAGCTGCTCGATGCGTTCCGAGAGTCCTTTACCGGTTCTTGCCTTCGAATCAGCCGCGATGAGAGATTTGCCGGGGCGACACGCGGAGCGATCTCTCCGCGATAGCCGTTGGCGTCTCCTTCACCTGCGAGGCGAGTAGTAGCTAGTGTTGGCGTACCTTGGCGTATTCCTTGGCCAGTTTTTGATAATTGTCAACAACGTCCTTTTTAATCGCAAGGAGCGTTTTCAGAACTTTACCCGCATCCTTGTCGACTTTGAGGTAGTACGCGTAATCATCGGCCGCCGAGGAGACCGCTTCGCTGGTTTTCTTCAGCGTATCGATCAGCTTTGACACGACCTTTCCCGGCTCCCCATAGGAAAACTCCTTTTCGATGGCCGCCCTGGCCTGCTCGAACTTGTCGAGGTTCGGCCCCAAGTCACGTTTGTTCTGTTTGAGAGTCTTGAGCGTCGATTCGCTCAAAGTTTTTTTGGCGGTAACCCATTTTTTGTGGTTCGGACTTGCCATACGTGTGACTCCCTGCTTGAAAAATTGAATCCCCCCGTAACCAGCACCACTGCGATAGCTGGAGAGGGGGCGACAACCTATAAAGGCAATCAGGTGCAAACGTTTGACAGAAGAAAACCAGAAAATGGGACACGTTGGCGACCAGTACTCAGCCCCGAGAGAGCCGGCTAAGAAAGAGACGGCACTTCGGCAGAAAATCAGCGGCGCCCAATGAACGGCCGCCCTTTTCAACTGCCAGACGACTCTGGAAACCGTTTAACGAAACGGTTGAATCGGCAGGCCGGAATTGCCTAGCACTCCCTACGACACTAGGGTTGCCAGAAAAAGATCAGCCAAACCAACAGCCCGGCCAGCAGCACACTCAGGATCAAGCCGACGGCCGCAACGCGTTCCCAGCGCTGTTGCCGCAGCAGCGCTTCGGTTGTCCATTCAACCAGTTCCTGTTCTTCGTCGAGCTTGCTCAAAATGCCGCCGACGAAGGCCCGATGATCGGCTCGTTCGCCCGTGGCGGCGAAGTAGCAGCCGCTGAACAGCAGTGCGTCTTCGGCAGATCCCTCGGCAGGATCAAACGCAAAAGCTCCTTGAAGCAGATTCGCCAGCCGGTCTTTGATCGTGCAGCGCACCTTGCACAACAAGTGATACAGCCGCTGATTTCCGGGGCGCGTGAGCGCTTCGTCTTCACGAAACAACGCATACACCCAGTCCTCAAAGGTGCCACAGACGTGCTCGCTCAAGGCTGTCATTTCCGAGTCCGTCGCCAGGCTCCGGCAGTCATATTTGCGACCGAAGCGTTGAGCCGAGACCCGTTCGCGGCCCACTCGCCGCATCAATTCGCGGAAACCTTGTTGGCGTTCTAGGTCGACGACGAGCGCCGTCACGGGGCAGCGCACCTGCAGCACGTAGTGAATGGTCGTCAGATCCGACTTGACCGCTTGCTGCAGTGCCGCGGCATCCTCGGTTCCACTGTCGATGGCGGCATAGGGCAATAGCGATAGGATTCCATTGATCGGGCACAGCGGCTCGCGAGCATGGGCGATTTTTTGGCAGAGGTAAGTCAGGCGGCCGATCCGCAGGGTCGCATCTTGCGATGTGATCGTGATCGGTTTTTGTTGGCTGCCGGTATCGGCGAAGATCGTTTCGGGTTCTGGCACCGCTTGAGGCTGCACAAAGCCGCTATCCAGTCGCACGGTTCCCCGCAGGTCTTGCTGGGCCTGCGGGGCAGGGGAGGGCGCAGCGGTTCCCGGCGTGAGGAACTGGTCGAGTTGGACCGTTCCCAGATGATTCTCACGCGTCGGCTCAGCACTCCGGGCAGCCGGAACGCCCATCACCATGGCCGGCTGCGCAGCCGGAGCCGGCACGACGGCGGCTGGCGGTGCGGGGTGCTGGATCGGTCGCTGCGCGGTCGGATCGCCGAACTCTTCGTAATGGCGCTGCCGCTTAGCGGCGAGCGCACTGGACCAACTGGCATCGGAGCAGAACAGATAGACCGAGTTCGGCGTGGCGTACCAGTGCAACGGTGCCGGCCCATCGGGCACGCCATCGACGCGCAAATCTAGCTGCCCAGATTGCATCATCGCGTGCTCTTGTCCAACTCCGCGCGACCCGATAATCAAGTAGAACGCCATGTCGCGGATGTCCAAACCCTGATCCTTGATCGCTTCCATTCCGGCCGCCCACGCGTTGTCGATTTCCGGATAGAGCGAGTTCTCACCGTTCAGCCACAGCGTCAGGGCACGGTACAAGAACCAAGGGATCACCAACAGCAACAACAGCACCAGCAAGATACGGCCGATGCCGATCGAGTGCCGCCAAGGGACGTGAACCGGGTCGAAGAAAAATGCGGTCCAGACCACGGCGACGACCGCCACCAAAAACACCGCGGTTAAGGCAGCGGCACACCCCGGCACAGTCGACGGAAGAAACCTCAACAGCCTCCTGCCTCTGCGTGGTGATTTTGCCGTGTCGGTCGTCGCTTCGCCTGTTGGTTTTTTATCGGCCATTGCTTGCTTAGAACCTATCCCGAAGGGAGCTGCCCCGCTCCGGCGAGACGAAAACGGCAGTCAAGCGACTCGCCTCCAAAGAGTCATCCTCCTTTTTGGACTGTCACTTCCCCAACTACACTCGAGACCAGAAATAGTAAGTTGCAGTACAAATCGCTAACATCGCGGCGGTCAGCCATGGCCAAACCGTGCGCGACTTCCGCTTCAGTGGCGGAGCGCCGTAAAGCTCTCTCCCGGGAGCGGCGAGCGGCGGTCGGCCTTGCCCCAAGCGGATGGACATCGAGACCTGCTTTGCCCAGCTGGGAAAATCAGGCGGCAAGCCATGTTTAGGCGCTAACATCGCCGCCGTTTGGGGATCGCTATACAGTCCGCGGAACCCAAGAATCCCGCAGATGTAATAGACCTCCAACGCGTCGCGATTGGGCAACGCAGCGGCTCGCTGAGCATTGATAAAGAACTGCTCAAAACACAACCGCGTGTTGAACAACTCAACTTCCATCACATTGTTTTGCCACCATCCGGCATAGCTCCACGAACTGTTGACCAGCACATCATCGATCCACGAGACGATGGCATATTTGGCCAACTCCCATTCCTCGCCTCGCGGCAGCAGCGCGGCCCCTTGATCGATCAGCGCACGAATGCGAATGCGTTCCTCTTGCGGCAAGGGACTTTCGTCGTCAGCTACGCGCGACATCAGGTCCAGTGCATACAAGAAAATCGGGTCAACGGCACGCGCGAACTTAGGAGTCATGAGACGGCGGCTAATGGGTTTGAGGCACAGAGAACAGCGCGAACTGCAGCGGCACCGTTCGCCCTAGTGCCGAAACGACAAGCGTTCGTTCGCCTTGCAAACGATCGCGGTTGACGATCAGCGCTTCCTTCAGTCGCATTGCCAAGGTTTGCGTTTCTTGCACATCTCGCCAGGCCGGTGAATCGGTACGCGGCACCTCGTAATACAGCCAGTCGCGGCGCGTCGGCAGAGCACGCACCGCGTGATCGGCAGGCACCAGTCCTACGCCCTCAGCCCGATGGCTGAACAAGAACTCCACCTGCCGACTGCTGCCGAGTTTCCAATCGAGATTGCCCGGTGACAACAAATCACGGCATTCTTGCTCGGTTAAGTCGCCCTTATAGACCCCGATGTACCATTTCCAATCGGAGTTGAACCAGCGAGGTTCAAGCGACACCTGCATGCCCAACCCGACACCAATAAAGTACCGCTGTTCGTACTTATAACTGCGGACAGCATTGAGTAAGGTTTCGATTCGAATCTTGAGCAAGTTGAAGATCCGTGCGAGATCTTCATGATCATAGGGCGGCACTTCCTCGGCCCGCCGCTGGTCACTGAAGATCGACAATTGGCCAACGATCCGCGCCAGTTCCTTATACGCCTCGTAGGGATGCACCCCTTGGGCGAAGGCCATCACACCGAGTGTGGTGAACGCCGAATTGAGCTGGTTGATCATCAGAATCCGGTCGGCATCACCGGGCTCATTCGACTCTAGTCCAATCCCGCGGCTCAGGATCTGTTGACTGAGCACCTCAAGCTTTTGCCCGATCATGTCGTAGATCGCGCGAACAATATCGCGTCCCAAACCGGGCCAGGCGTCGATCGATAGCACCGGCGGGATGTAACTCGGGTCCAACCGTGGCTGCGAGTTGCCTTCACCGGAGCGACGCACCTGCGCCAGCGGGCACAACTCATATCCGCTGAGGTCTTCAGTCGAGAGCAGCAGTCGGGCATCGAGTGTGCGGAACTCGATTTCCTGGTCGTTGCCACCGCGGCTTTCGTCTTGCACCTCAATTTGCGTCGTCTTATAGCGGGTGGTTTCATTTAAACCTCCGGTATTGACGTTGCTGCGTCCGAGTTTGAGTTTGGCGATTCCCAAATAGATTCGGATCGTCGACTCGCGCTCAAATCCTTCCGAAAGCGCCGCCATCAAGGGCTGCATCTCATGCAGTGCGTCGGTCAGGTTCAACCGATCCGGCTGCTGTCCGAACTCAAGATTCACCAGCGTGCCATCGGGCATCCGGACTTGCAGGTGATCGATTTGGAACTGATGGTTGGCAAGTGCCTGCTCGCTGAAACGCAGCGATTTGATGCCGTAACCGTAGGGGTGATCCCATCGCTGGGAAGTTTCCAGCGTTTCACCCCAATGCCGCTCGGCAGCTTGAAAGTGATGAGGACGGAGAAACAGTCCCTCGTACCAGTGGACGGGCAAGTTCTTCATGAAGCAAAAATCCAGTTGGCAAGCCGGCGGTCGGCGATCGTTCAAGCGACCGAAAAGTGGGCTGTGCTGGTAAAGGCAGTGGCACTTTCACTACTGACACCCTTGTTCCGAGGTGTCGGAGCTGCCTAAGGATAACCATCTGCTCGCCAGCTGCGGGAGGCGGTGTCGGGACTTTCCGTCGAGGTATCCTCATCGGGCCGCGAACCATCGTGCCCTGCAAGCAGTGAACGGACCAGCGTAAGCGGCGAACGCGTGCGCAGCTCGGTCGGCAGAGCGTCCAGTTGGCGGCGCGCGATGTTTAGCTCGCCACGGCGAATCGAATCGTCGATCCGCTGCAGTCGCCAAGCATCCGCGTCGATCGGCAGCCAACCTGCAGATAACTGTCGCGGAGGCGGTGATTGGGCGGCACACGCAGCAGCGATTTGCTTCAGTTGTTCCAGTGGGCACTGAGTAGCAGCGAAGCAGATTTCGCCCACCACGCCGTCCAGGCATTCGTACGCTGCTGTTGCCGCATCTGCGTTGAGCTGCACCGAGG
>CALELC010000408.1 GCA_937904535.1 uncultured Planctomycetaceae bacterium | reverse complement strand
GCCGCCCGCCGCGCCGGGATGGATGCCGTTGATGTCCGCACGCTGCGCTAGGCTTCGGCGGGCTCGAGCAGGGGCCACAGCAGGGCTGAGGACCGGCGAGAGCGGCAGAAATCGCGTGCAGCCATTATTTTTGCAGGTGGCCTCGCCTGGATAACGAGCTACAGTCGTGGCAGCAGCGATGGTGTCAGCCGCGGCGGGGTTGGCCGCACAAAAAACGAAACCGCGGGCTGGGGCAGGGGTTTAAACCGCTGGCCCCTGTTTCCTTGGTCACGGTATCTCCGTTACGTCTTAGAGTTATGAAAACCAGCTACTCGACGACCCTCTTGATGGTCCTGTGCCTTCTGGCCGGTTCCGATTTTTCCGGCTCCGTTTCCGCTCAGCCGCCCGGCCGGGGTGATGATCGCGGTGGTGAGCGCGGAGGTCGAGGCGAACGCGGCAGTTGGGGCGGTGGTGATCGGGGAGGCGACCGAGGCGGTGATCGCGGTGGCGAGCGCGGGGACCGTGGAGGTCGTGGGGAACGCGGCGGCTGGGGTGGACCTCCAGGAGGCGGGCCTCCCGGTGGCGGCTGGGGCGGACCTCCCGGCGGCGGTTTTCCTGGTGGGCCTCCAGGTGGTGGTTTCCCAGGTGGCGGCGGACCTCCCGGAGGTGGCTTTTCCGGCGGGCGCGGCGGATTTGATCCCAGTGCGATGATCGAGCGCATGGACCGCAACGGCAACGGGATGATCGATCCTGACGAAATGGAAGGTCCAGCGCAGATGATGATCTCGCGGCTGCAGCGTGAGGATCCGAGCATCCGCACCGACCGTCCGATCCCGGTCGCCAAGATCAAAGAAGCGTTCGAGCAGATGCGCGGCGGTCGGGGGCCCGGCGGGCCCGGTGAGAGTTCAGGAATCGATACTCGCGAACAGATCAATGCGGCCCTGACGCCCGCTCCGCTGGTGCCCGGATTCGGTGAACCCAAAGTCCTGGAGCCGGTGCTCGGCTTCGGACCCGCGGCGGAATTGCTGTCGGTCGAAGTGACGCCGGCAGACCTCAAGAGCGCCGAGGAATCGCTGCAGCGGTACGATCGCAACCGCGACGGATTCGTCTCCGGCGACGAAGTCAGCCGCCGTTGGCCTGGCAACCCGATGGACTTCGACCGCAACGGCGACGGCAAACTCTCGCTCAGCGAACTCGCGGTTCGTGCCGCCAGACTGCGGGTGGTCGAGGTAGAGGTTCGTGAAGCGGCGAGCCGCCGGAACAATCAGAGACGCGAGGAGCGTGCAGCGGCTCCGGCTGAAACGCCGGATCTCTTCAATGGCCGCCGCTCGTTTGCAACGACCAGCCGAAGCCTGCCCGAAGGCTTGCCGGGGTGGTTTGCCGAAAAGGATAGCGATGGCGACCAGCAGGTCAGTATGGCGGAGTACGCAAGTCAGTGGACTGCCAGCTTGGTTGAAGAGTTCCAGCAATTCGATCGCAACGGCGATGGCTTTATCACCGTGACTGAGTGCTTGGCTGCCGTTCGCGGCGGGGCGACGGCCAGCGGCGGATCGAGCTCTGTCGCGAGCAGCTCTTCACGTGGCCCCTCCTCGGGTTCATCGGGATACTCCGGTTCGCGCGGCTCGCGCTCGGGGATGTCTTCGCGTTCTTCGTCCGGTGGTGGTGCACCCGCAGCGGCCGGCTCAGCCGCTGCCTCCTCGCCGGCCCCTGGTGGCCCGCCCGACGCCAAAACGATGGAATACGCACAGCGGATCATCAGCCGCAACGACAAGAATGGCGACGGTAACCTGACCGCCGACGAATGGAAAGATATGCTGGTCGATCCCTCGCCTGCGGACGCGGACAAAGACGGCCGGATCACTCCGGTGGAATACGCCCAGTGGATGCAGGCCCGCAGCAAACGCTAACTCTAGCCGAGCTGGAGGGGGTGGGCGGGTGCTGAGGCTCTGTCCCTTGTGCTCGTGCTTGTGACGAAACGCAGCCGAGCGAGCTGCGTCGTGAACGAGTTGAGCAGGCTCGCGCTAAATCCGCCCGCAGCGCCCGTCTAAACGAGCGCTGAGGATTACGCCCACGAGCAGCGTTATCCAGCGCTGCAGCAGAGCGACGAGGTGCTTACGGCAGTCGTTCAGCCGGCCACGCTGGCGAAGCTTCCACGGTCACCGCTTGGCCGTTGCGGGGATCGAAAAAGCGGATCTTCCAGGCGTGCAGAGCAATCGTTTCAGCACCCGGTACCGCAGCTTGATGCGCTGCGTCGGCACTGCGCCAAACCGTCGTGCTGCCGTAGAGTGAATCGCCGAGGATCGGGCAACCGCGATGCGAACACTGCACTCGCAGTTGGTGCATCCGTCCGGTCAGCGGCTGCAGTTCCAGCAGCGTGGTGCCGGCTTGTTGACGAAGCACGCGCAGCTCGGTGATCGCCTCCTGACCTTCTGCCGGTTCGCCCGAATCGCTGGCTGCAATCACTTCGGTTTGCGGCTTGCCCGGTAGCTTGCGGAGCCGGTCGATCCACCGCTGGGACTCAGTAGGCGGCTGACCGTGGACCCAGGCCAGATAGGTTTTGGTGACCTTGCGCGACTGGAATTGTTGGCCCAGTAAGCCGGCAGCGCGCTTTGTGCGGGCGACCAGAATCACGCCGCTGACCGCGCGATCGAGCCGGTGGGGCAGGGCGAGGTAATCGCCGCTGGCCGTGTCGCTCGGATCGAGTTCGCTGCGGAGGCGACGCTCGAGGCTGTCATGCGGGGCCGGAGCCTGCGTGGCCAATCCGGCGGGCTTGAAAACGACGAGGCAGTGCGGTGATTGCCAGAGAATCGGGATCATCGGCGCGGTAGGCGACTCGCAACAGGGGAGGGCTGGGCGGCCGATTCGATCGTCGCTTGTTGTGTGTCCCTTTTCGACGGACAAGAAAAAACGAGAGACCCCGGCCACGAACGCGGGGGGCACCAATCCAGTGAATCCCGCAGCTCGACGAGTCTCTCGTTCAATGGCAAAGTGTTGGATCGATTCGCTTCGCCGTCAAGCATCGTCCGCGAATTTAGGTCATCATTTGTACGATGTCGGCGTGACAAGTTGCACCGCTGCCGGTCCGCGTTTGCTCGGTCGGATCACAGCTGCCGCCAGTGCCCTATCCGCCACTTCCCGACGGCATCCATCGCGGCGGCTAGGCGTCGCTGAGTCGCAGAGGATAATCGATCGCGTGAACACCTCAGCTCCCACTGCGCCGGCCCTTGCCGGGTCTCATTTGCTGTTCGTCACCGGACGCCTGGCGCAGCGCGCGTTGCACGAAGTGCTCGCCGAACTGGCGCCGCGGATCGGCATGCAGTATTCCGTCGCTGTGATGCCGATCACGGTGGCCGCGCTGATGACCGGCCGCTGGTTGCTGAGACACCTAGTGGTGCCGCCGCAGGCGACGACGGTGATCGTGCCCGGCTATCTCGAATCGGACCGCGCGGCGCTTGAAGAAACATTGGGTGTCCCTGTGGTGTGCGGGCCGCGCGATCTGCGGCAATTGCCCGAGTTCTTTGGGACCAAGCGGCCGGCTGAAGAGGTGCTGCAGAGACACGACATCCGCATCCTGGCGGAGATCAACCACGCTCCGCGACTGACGCCGGAGGCGCTGCTGGCCGAAGCTCAGCGGCTAATCGACCAAGGTGCTGACCTGATCGATATCGGCTGTGACCCGGCGTCGCGGTGGTTGCAGATCGGCGATTCGTTTGCGCGGCTGAGCGACGCTGGGATTCCGACTTCGGTCGATACCTTCGATCCCTGGGAAGCGCAGCGGGCCTGTCAGCGCGGGGCGTCACTGGTGCTGTCGGTCAATCGTTCCAATCGCGCCGCTGCGGTCGACTGGGGAACCGAAGTGGTTGTGATTCCCGACACGCCGGATGACGTGGCGAGCATGGATGAGACCGTGGAGTGGCTCGACGCTCGCGGGGTGCCGCTGCGGCTGGATCCGATTCTCGAACCGATCGGGATGGGCTTCACGCAGAGTCTGCTGCGTTACGCCGCGGCGCGCGAGCGGCATCCCGATCGCGAACTGATGATGGGGATCGGCAATTTGACCGAGCTAAGCGATGTCGATTCGGCAGGTGTCAACTTTTTGCTGTTGGCGATTTGCCAGGAGCTATCGATTCGCAGCGTGCTGACGACCCAGGTGATCAACTGGGCCCGCACCTCGGTCCGCGAGTGCGACCTGGCGCGGCGGATCGTGCATTACAGCGTTCAGCATCAGCCGCCGCCCAAGCGACTGAGCGACGCGCTGGTGATGCTCCGCGATCCGAAGCTGCGGGCGTACTCGGCCGAGGTGCTGGACGAACTGGCTGCCGAACTGCGCGATAACAACTATCGCATCTTCGCTCAGGAGGGAGAGATTCATTTGATCTCCGCTGGGCTGCACCTGCGCGATGCCGATCCATTCGTGGTGTTCGAGCAATTGTTGCAGCGGCCACAGTCAGAGAACGTCGATCCGGCGCATGCCTTTTATCTCGGGTTCGAGATGGCCAAGGCGCTCACAGCGCTGACGCTCGGCAAGCAGTACGAGCAGGACGAGGCGCTGCGGTGGGGCCATCTGACGCGGCCCGAGCAGCACCGCCGGCTGGCTCGCCGCCAACGCAGCGGCGGCAATCAGCCGTAGCGGGCACTGGGTAGCGCTTGCGACTTAGATCAGTTCGTGCAGGTGCACGAACGTCTTGCCGAGCCGGCCGCCGTAGTTGCCAGCGCTGATTTTCATCAGCCCAGGGGTGTCGGCAGCGGCCAGGATCGCCGCTCGAGTTGCGGTTTTAAGCGCGTCGAGATCGCGGCCGTTGATGATGATTTCCATGATCGAGGCCACGCCCTCGGGCACTTGTGAGCGCTCACCGAGCTGCTCGCGCAGGGTCGGGCAGAACTCGGCATAGGTGCTGGCGAACATGAAGCTGTAACGGCTGCCCGCTTTGCTGCCGCTGGCAGCGATCCCGCCGGGGAAGGGCGTGATCGTGTCGGCGATCGCTTCCACGGCCGCTGCGGCTTGTTCGGCGGCGGCGATTGCCGCGTTTTCGGTGCTGCCGAAGAACCACAGGTTGCCGCCCATCACGCCGTCCTGGTAGCCGAACCGCCGCGAGAGAAAGAACTCGCCGCCGAGCGTGGGGATCACCCAGCCACGCTCGCCGTAGCGGACGTCGCGGTGTTGGTAGCCGTCGCCGAACAAGGCGATCTTGCGACCGAGTTTGAAGTATTCGGCGGTATCGAGCCGATTGAAGCAGCGGATGGTCGGGCAGGTGAGTGCGTTCTGGCTGATCCGCGCCAACATCACGCGTTCCAGGTGTTCACGGCGGTCCTTGCGGAACCGTGGCACGTGGAACTGGACGATTGCGCCGGGGCGACCGTCGGGCGTGTCAGCTGCGCCGACCCACTGGGCCAGCCCCGCTTCGCAGTCGCACAGGATCGTGCTGCTGGAGTGCCCGGTGACGGCGGCCAGGGCGTGTCCGAGCCATTTTTCGTCGCGCGCGGTCAGCAGGATCTCGCCGTACAGGCTGCGGAAGCCTTCGGCGTAAGTGTTTTCAACAAGTTGGTGCAGATCGGGCATGGCTGAACTAAACTCGGGGCAAGGTGCTGGGCGGAAGCGCGGCACCGGCTTGACGTAGCCGGACACAAGCCTTTTGTAATCGGTGATTGAGCTCTGCACGATTCCTGCCGTGCGGGAAAGCCTCCGTCACCGGAGCCGACTTGTATTCGGGTGCTGAGAGACGATCATCGATGGCCGATCACCGTTTGCAGAGCGGCGGATTTGCGGTTAAGCGGGTATTCGACGATCGGCGTTAAACTTACATTGTGTCGTTGGCGCTCGGATCGATCGCCGATTGACGCCCGCCTGCGAACTGCGGCTCCATTGGCGGCCGCTGACAAGCTCGTTGCAAGCCAAGTTCGTTGTTGCCCAGGCGACTGGTTCGTTTGGGTTGTCGTCCGACTTTCGAAATCTCCATGTCATCCGAACTCGACCCGCCCTCGTCCACTTTCTTTACCCGCCACGAGTTTGCGATTCGGCGGTTGCATTCACTCCTGGGGATCATTCCGCTGGGGGCGTACATGGTCGTGCACCTGACGACCAACGCCACGCTGCTCAACGGCACGCCGACCTTTCAGCGGGCGGTGTACATGATCCACGCGCTCGGCCGGGCGCTTCCGATCGTCGAGTGGGGACTGATTTTCCTGCCGCTGCTGTTCCACGCGATCATCGGCGTGTGGATCGTCCGCACCGGCCGCAGCAACACGAAGAACTACAAGTACGCTAACAACCGTCGCTACGCCTGGCAGCGGATCACCGGGTTGATCGCGTTTGTGTTCTTGCTGATGCACGTCTGGCACCTGCACGGCTGGTTCCACTTTCACACCTGGGTCGAACTCGGCGGTCGCCTGGGATTCGTGCAGTTCCGCGCCTACAACGCGGCCAGCACCTTAGCGCTGGCGATGGATGGCATTTTCTGGCCAGTGTTCTACTTGCTGGGCGTGTGGGCCTGTGTGTTTCACTTGGCCAACGGTTTGTGGACCGCTGGGATCACCTGGGGCCTGTGGATTTCGCCGGCCGCCCAGCGCCGCGGCACGGTGGTGTGCAGCGTCTTTGGGGTGTTGCTGTTGCTGATCGCCACCGGCGCCTGGTGGGGAGCGGTCTCGGCGGACCCGGTCGCCGCCAAACAGATCGAAGATCAAATGTATGAGGCGAACCTGCAGGCGGGGCTCGTTCCGGAGAGCGTGGAAAAGCGGACGCAGCCCGATCCGGTGCTCGCTCCGGAACTGATTCCGCAAGAGCCGATTCCTGGGGAGCAGCCCGTGGTGCCGGTAACCCTGGACGCGCTCGGCGGAACCGGCCAAGACTCGAATTAAGCACCTGGGCACCGCGGGGTTCCAAAAGCAGCGTGCCCTGTCGCCGTTAAGAGCGTGCGGCAGGCTCGCCTCGAACAGGCAGCTCGGTGCCCGACCACTGCAAACCAAACACTCTCACCTCCTTTTGTATTCGTCTCAGAAAGAACAGCGTTATGGCAGAGAATCGCGTCGTCGTGGTTGGCGGAGGGTTGGCTGGGCTAGCCGTCACGATGAAGCTGGCGGAATTGGGCGTGAAAGTCGACCTGATCAGCCTGACGCCGGTTAAACGCTCGCACAGCGTCTGTGCCCAAGGTGGCATCAACAGTTGCAACGACCAGACCCGCCAGCTCGGCGACAACGAGTGGAAGCACTTTGATGACTCGGTCTACGGCGGTGACTTCCTCAATCACCAGCCGCCGGTCAAGGAGATGGCGTTTTGGGCGCCCAAGGTGATCGATTTGATGGATCGCTTGGGTGTCCCCTTTAA
This sequence comes from uncultured Planctomycetaceae bacterium, assembly GCA_937904535.1. Lineage (GTDB taxonomy): Bacteria > Planctomycetota > Planctomycetia > Pirellulales > Pirellulaceae > UBA6163. Next base: position 800 of record CALELC010000408.1, on the reverse strand, counting down.
CCGCACCGGCGAAGGGTTCATCGACCGCCGCCGTTTCGGTGGTACGTTGTACAAGCGGACCGCGTTTGCTGGGGCGACCACTGGCCAGCAGCTGCTCTACGCGCTGGACGAGCAGGTCCGCCGTCACGAAGTGGCGGGAATGGTGCGGAAATACGAGTTCTGGGACTTCTTGGGCCCGATCCAAGATGACACCGGCCGTTGCCGTGGCGTGGTCGCTCAGGACATGGTGTCGATGAAGATCCGCGCCTTTGCCGCTGATGCCGTGGTCGTCGCTTCGGGCGGTTGCGGGCTGATCTTCGGCAAGAGCACGATGAGCGTGTTCTGCAACGGCAGCGCTGCCAGCCGCTGTTTTCAGGCCGGAGCCAAGTACGGCAATGGCGAGTTCATCCAGGTGCACCCGACCGCGATTCCCGGTGCCGACAAGCTGCGGCTGATGAGCGAGTCGGCGCGTGGCGAAGGCGGCCGAGTGTGGGTCCCGCGGCAACCGCATGATCCGCGCGCTCCGCACCAGATCCCGGAGGAAGAACGCTACTATTTCCTCGAGGAGCGTTATCCGAAGTACGGCAACCTTGTGCCGCGTGATATTGCGACCCGCGAAATCTTCGATATCTGCGTCAACGAAGGATTGAGCGTCGAGTCGGACCGGATGTCGGTGTACCTCGATTTGACACACATTCCCAAGGCCGAACTCGATCGCAAACTCGGCGGGATCCTCGAGATCTACGAGAAGTTCCAGGGTGTCGACTCGCGGCTGGAGCCGATGAAGATTTTCCCGGCGGTGCACTACAGCATGGGCGGGC
>CALELC010000407.1 GCA_937904535.1 uncultured Planctomycetaceae bacterium | reverse complement strand
CCGCAATCGCGCCCCGCTGCTGGTCCGGCTTCTTCCGTCTCCCCCGGGAACATTCTCCACCGTCTGCTACATTAAAACCACTAACCCAGCCACTTCACTTACCATCATCATGCCGCAACCCGGCGAGCCAACCGATCCAAGGGACGTCGCGCACTGAGGGTTGGCGAAGCCGCGACCATTGCCTTCCATGATCGACGTCTTGCCGTTTTTCTCTAAGCTTCAGCTCGCGTGGCCGAGCAGCAAGAGACTAATCCACGATCCCAGACTCGAAGAAACGAAAGGGAATTAGCAATTGGGGCAGCAACGATTGTTCAGGCGATAACGGCAGTTATCATTGCTGTCGCGACAATCGTTTACACTCGCATGTCTGTGAAGATGTTCCAGGCAGGCATCGATCCCGATGGATGCGTGGCGATCTCTGGCTCACTGGATCAAAACTCAATTTCAGTGCACAACAATTCCGGTTGCGCCGTTTCTGAATTCTCCGTTTCGGCTTCAGTTGGAGCGATGAAGGATGGTGAGGAATATCCAGTATGTCGATGTGTTTTCTTGCACACATGGCCGACTTTAGGTCCAGGCTTGAAGTGGAACCCGAACGCATCCAATCTCGCGCGCATCCTTGTTGGCTAGTAGGGACGAGCTACCCGATGGGGTCAAAATCAACCCCGGGACCTAGTTATAGACTATTCGCTCAAGCGCAGTGTGGCTTCGCGCAGCTATGCTTATCGTTATCACGTCGGTTTTGTGCGGAATCCAGACGGTCGGCTGTTTTATGCCCCAGTTTACGATCCAGAACAGACACCTCATAACAAACAGCTGATACTGCGACGTGTTAAGAGTAATGGTTCAGACAGAACATTAACTGGGTAAGGTCGTCTGTTAGGGCAGCCCTCTCCACACCATCGGACACCTGGATTCGCGTCGGGCGGTTCGAGGAAACGGAGGGACTCTGCTTCACAGACTCTTCAAACTCACCAATCCTTGTATCGCTAATCAGGTGCCTTCATCTCAGAGCCGCTGGCAATGGTATTCGCCATGTGCCACGGACCTTTGCCGCACTTCGCATGTTGGATCGCCTGATGGCGCTGCATACCCAAACCGATCAGTTCCTGAAGACCATTCCGATCGAATCGGCTCGCTCCCAGCGTTCGGGCAAGCTCTACTTACGGGGGTGACGCGACACCGGTGCATCGCTGCGTGCGTAAGGCAGTTGCAGATGTAACCGGTTTGCCGGCTAGATAGGTGTCGATTAATCTCGTGCTCTGGATGCGTACGCGACGCTTCCGTTTACAGACAGCGATGCAGGGCTTTGTGGTGGCAATTCAGTTTCAATGCCATGAGTGTGGCAAAACGCTCAGCGTCAAGGACGAACTTGCGGGCAAAAAGTTAAAATGCCCCTGTGGTGCAGTCGTTACCGCAACGGCTGGCACATCGCAGGCCGCAGGGACGCGTCCGACTCGCACCGCACCAGGTCGAACTGCAGCGGCACGCCCTGCTGCGCAACCGGCATCGGCTAGACAGGTCACGCCGGTGCCGAGCGGGACAGCTGGCGGAGGTTCCTATCTCGGCGGTAGCAATGACCTCAGTTCATTGTTTGATGAATTGACGGAATCGGACCTCCAGACGAAACAGGACCGAGAACGCGAAGCCGCCGAATCACACGCCGCAGCCAAAGATCCGCTCGCCGCCTACAGTTCCAACCAAGGCGGTCGTTCATCACGGACCGGAGGCAACGGACCGCGACCGGTGGGGCTGACGATCCTGATAGCACTCACCATCTTATTAGCGGTAGTAGCCCTTGCGCTTGGCTTGTTGGCCCTGTTCGGCGATCAACTATTTGGCGATGCTCTGGCCAAAATCGAGTTCCTGAGCCAGATCGATTCCTTAACGGCCGTGTTGCTGCTCATTGCAGGTGGGCTTCTCGGAGCCGTCAGCGCAGGTCTGCTGGGTGGTCAGCCCTGGGGCTGGTGGCTCGGCACATCGGCCTACGCTTTCGGGATCTTAAATGGAATCTTCTCCAGCATCTTCGCATTGCTCGAAGAGGCCACACTGGTCTCGCTGGCCGTAGGAATCGGCCAAATTCTGATTTCTTCAGGAGCGATCTTCTACCTCTTGGGTGAGCCACGCCGCCGGTATTTCCGGATTCAAACCCAACCAGCAGTCGCTGCAGCGGTCACCCTGGGCGGGGCTGCGATCATCGCCTTTGCCTTGCAATTGGCCATCCACCTGATGGCCGCGGATCGGTCTGCTCCCTAGGCAAGGCAATCGCACCCCAGCCAAACGGCCGAGGGTTCACCAACAGGTACTACACCGCCGAGAAGCGGTGGGTCGGTACGGGCCGGCCGGGACGGAAACTCTGCGTCTGGGTCACCTGCGAGGTCGCTCCTATGGATCGGCAGGCCTGCTCGACCGCCTGCTGCACCAGGGATTGCAGAGTTTCGGGATCAATCGCTACTCGAGCGTTGACCACGACATCTGCGACAGCGGTCTGGCACTGAGAAGCAAGCGACAGTTCGGCGGGCGATTGGCTGCTGGTCAAATTGGCGACGGCTGAAAAACCTTCCCACAGCCCGATCGCCTTCAAGTGAGCGGTCTCGGCGCCGACCTGGGAGAGTGACGTCTGCAGCATCGTGACAATCCCCAGAATCAGGTCGTC
>CALELC010000406.1 GCA_937904535.1 uncultured Planctomycetaceae bacterium | reverse complement strand
TCCGCGCGTAATGTCCGGTGGCAACGTACTGAGCGTCGACCCCTTCGGCAAAATCAAACAACCGACCGAACTTGATCCAGTGGTTGCATTTGACGCACGGGTTGGGCGTGCGGCCGGCGAGATAGTCGTCGACAAAGTAATCGACAATCCGGCGAAAATCGCTCTGCAGGTCGAGCGCGTAGAAGGGGATATTGAGCTTCGCGGCCACCCGCCGCGCGTCGATCGCATCGGACGCGCTGCAGCAGCCTTGCTTGTGATCCGCCCGGGCTCCGCTAGCGCCACCGGCGGTCACCACCGGCAAACTGGCGCCGGCCGGTGCGTTCTCAACGCGGCAGACCTCAGCAGAGGCTTCCCCGTGCCGCATGAATACGCCGACCACTTCGTGTCCGGCTTCGAGCAGTAGGTGGGCAGCGACACTGGAGTCGACCCCGCCGCTCATCGCTAGGACGACCTTCGCCATGACGTGCGTTACCTCAACAGCGTCCAAGAAAATCGGGAAATTAATAAGCGACGAGAGTCCACTGCCGCAGGTCTGGCTGCGGAGGCTGCGCACCGTGGGCTGCTCACTCCTTAACCCGAACAAGGAGGTTGACGCGTAACCCAAACACCGATGCGAAAGACAAATCGCTGTGCGGACCGCGACTAAGTAGCGGCGGTTCCGAGCACCGGCGGCACCAAGAAGTACTCGCCATCGCTGGCCGGAGCACTCGCCAATGCCTGCTCAGGCGTCAACCCGGCGACGGGCAGATCATCAGCCCAGCGATTGGTCACGTCCAGCGCCGTCGTCATCGGTTCCACCTGCTCGGTGTCCAGCTCGCTGAGCTGCTCGACGAACGTGAGGATCTGCAGGAACTGCGGAGCGAGAGCTTGAGCTTCGGCCGGAGAGAGTTCCAGCCGGGCCAAATGCGCCAGTTTGCGGATATCCTCGGCGGACAATGCAGTCATGACAACTCGGCTCAGGCCGTCGCTTTGGTGGCCGTCTTGCCGGCTTTGGTCTTGGCTGCGTCCTTGCCGCTGGTCAGTTCGAATGGCTTGGTCTTGACGGTCTTGCGCACGGCGCCGCTGCGGATGCACTGCACACACACGCGCATCGTCGTGTTCTGGCCCGAAGGAAGCGTGACGTGGACCTTTTGCAGGTTGGGCACGAACTTACGCTTGGTGATCCCGGTGACTTTCGTACCGACACCGCCGAGGTACTTTGCCTTACCACGGATTTCGACGCTGTTGCCCACTTGGACAGACTTACTGCAGACTTCGCATTGCCGAGCCATCGTATTTGATCTCGAAACGAAAAACGTTTGGGAGTGGTGTAATCGATTTCAGGCCAAGCAATATATCGCTCTGGCACCAATTCGCAATGTCAAAGGTGCTCGCTGGGCTATTTTGGCAAAATCAATCGCTTTGCTCAAGTTATCCGCCTGGCTAGCCGAAGAGCGTTAGAGACCGCACAACCGGCAAAGTCAACCGTCTGACACTTTGGCGATCCGGCCCTCAACCAAGGGGCTCACAGGATCCCGCTGACCCGGTTAGCGCATCGCACGCACCGTAAAGGCAAGACCATCGTGAGCAGCAACCCGTTGTCGGATCCCGTCTCCAATCGGCATCTCGTCCCCGCAAATCCCCCTGCGGTGACACAGAATCGTGTTTTTGATCAGACCTGGGTCGGATTGATGGGATTGTGTCTCCTCGCGCTGATCAGCGGATCGGGTTGCAGCCTGTTTCGCAAGCCGAGTCCAGATCCCACGGCCTTATCGGCACCGCTCAAAGGCAGCGATTCGGCGGCTGTCTACCAACGGATTCGCGAGGCCAAGTCGCAAAACTCGATCGTGCTGCAGATCGCTGGCGACTCCAGTCCGATTCGCGTGCTGCCGCTGCCGCCCGATGGGCAATCGGTATTCATCAGCGATCTGCTGAAGCAAACCGGTTTGCAAGACAAGTTCGGCCATGTGCGTGCCACGCTCTATCGCGCCACCCCGGAATCGCCCGCTGGCGTTCCGATGGAGGTGCGGTTTGACGAGCGCAGCGGCGAAATCCGACCAGAAGCCGACTACGCGCTGCAGGCCGGTGACCGCCTGAAGATCGCCAAGCAAGAGAAACCGGCGTTCGGCGGAATGTTCGAGCAGCTCTTGCCGAGCAACGGCGCCCGAGCGCTCCGCGGCTATTAATCGCCACTCCACTACGCCGCGACCGCCTGCTCGCTGATTCACCTGCGGCAGCTATCGGCGCACGCCCCACCGCTCCGCACCAAACGGGCCCAGGACGAAACAGGCTCAGGGCGGTACAAGCCCCAGACCAATCGCGCCCAGACCAGTCAGGCCCCGGGACCAGGTCTCGGGAGGTGCTCGACCGCCCACAGCTTGCTCAGGAAATCGTCCGGAGCCGACGTCCGCTTGCTCGGCCGAGCAAAAGCACGTCAATTCTGCGGCAGGATTTGCCGAGAAACTCCTGCGGCGTTGCTTCGCCAGGATTCCGGCCGGTTCATCATGCCTCGCCCGGGGCTGCCCGCTTTCGTTCTTGGCCGAACGAGCGATCTTCCCCTGCGTCAGCCGCCTCGGTTATGAATCAGCCTGTCCAAGCGACGATACCAGGCGGCAAGGAATCACCTTTTTTGGGTTTCTGAGGAGTTCTCGCGATGATCTTTAGCGGTAAGCGGGTTAAAACGGATGGGAAACCGGTGGCTAATAGCAACTCCGTCACCTCGACCGGAGGCGCTGGCAGAGCGCACGGGGTGGGACGGACGCTGCTGACCAGCAGCCAACCGAACGCGCTCAAGACGACTCAGGCCGCTGCGAGTTCCTCGCCCCCCGCTCCGGTTGGCAAGGCATCGCTCGGCAAATTGTCCGGAGCCAGCCCGTCTTCCAGCGGCACCGCCAATTCCGATCTCTTGTTGCGCTCCCGATGCCCAGACGGACTGACTCTCGCAGACCACAGCCGCTCGCGTTCACCCTCGTCGAGCTCTTGGTGGTGATCTCGATCATCGCGCTGCTGCTCGCGATGCTCGTGCCAGCGGTGCAAGCGGCCCGCGAGGCGGCCAGAAAGTTGCAGTGCCAGAACAACTTGCGGCAAATTGGGTTGGCGCTTCACAACTACGAATCGAGCTGGCGCTCGTTGCCGTGGGGTGCCAAAGGCGGTTGGGGACACAGTTGGACAACCGACATTCTGGCCCAGATCGAGTATTCGGCGCTGTCCGACGGAGTGCCCTACGGCGAACGCGGCGGGGCCACCGGCAATCTACCTGAGAGTCAGCAATTTCGGCTGCTGGCGCAAACGTCGATCCCCACCTACCTCTGCCCATCCCAGCCCGGTTCGCCACATTTGGCAGAACTCAATGGCAACATCACCGGCCGAGCGATCAACAGCTATCTCGGCAACGCCGGCAGCGACTGTTGCTGCGATGAGCACACTGCTGATTGCCGCACGACCTATCCGTGCAGCGTCGGCATGGACATCGGAAACGGCGTGTTTCGAGCCGTCAGTTTCTGCAACCAAGCGACGATCGTCGATGTGTGCAACAACAAACCATCGCAGCCGCCGATCCGGTTTGCTGACATCATCGATGGCTTATCGACCACCGTGGCGATCGGGGAAAGCCCATTCTTGATGTACGCTGACTGCGCAGTGTGCGACCATTTCTCGCTCTACCATGACGATTTCGACTACCTAAACGGAATCGATTTCTCCGAGGCGCTGGTATCGCTGCATTTCCCGATCAATGGCCACCGCGCCGGGGCCGGTGCTTCCAACGATGAACTCGAGATGAGTATCGGCAGCTATCATCGCGGCGGCGCTAACGTGACGATGTGTGATGGCTCAGTGCAGTTGATCACCGAAAACATCGACGCACAGGTCCGACTCGCTATCGGCTCGCGTGCCGGCCGTGAAATCGTCCAATCGAGCGACCTATGATCGCAACGTACCGGCTGATCTTTGGCGGCACATTCCTGCTGGGTGGCGTGTCTCTGAGGAACGAAGGGCGTGTTGAGAACAGCAGAATCGATAGGAAATGGGTGAGCATTCCAGTTTCTGTTCGGATGGCTCACGTCTATCGATAGGGTTGTGGGCGTGCCACGTAGAAGCTCGCCATGGCAGCCTGAAGGCTGGACTCCAACCCGAGGCTTCTAACATGCCACCCGAAGTGAGT
>CALELC010000405.1 GCA_937904535.1 uncultured Planctomycetaceae bacterium | reverse complement strand
CTCCGCCTTTGATCAGGATGCCCCGCTCAGCTCCCTTGCCGGTTGAAACCATCACCGCTGTCGGTACGGCCAACCCCATCGCGCAGGGGCAGGCGATGATCAGCACCGCCACCGCCGCGGCCATCGCTTGCACCAGCGGCGCGGCCTCGGCGAGGATGTACCACAGCGTAAAGGTGGCGATCGCCACGGAGAGCACCAGCGGGACAAAGACAGCGCTGACCTGGTCGGCCAATCGCTGGATCGGAGCCCGCGAACCCTGAGCTTCGCGCATCAGCTTCACGATCTGAGCCAGCACGCTGTCTGCGCCAAGAGTCGTTGCCCGATAGCGAAACGAACCCGTCTTGTTCATCGTGCCGCCGATGACTTCGTCGCCGGAGCGCTTCTCCACCGGCAGCGACTCACCGGTCAGCATCGATTCGTCGACAGTGCTCGTTCCGCTGATGATCTCGCCATCGACCGGGATCCGCTCGCCGGGACGCACGATCACAACATCCCCGTGCTGCACGTCCTTGATTTCAATCTCCCGTTCCTGGTCATCGCGCACGACCTTCGCGGTCTTGGGCTGCAGGCCGATGAGCTTGCGGAGAGCGGAACTCGTGCTGCCCTTGGCGCGGGCTTCAAGCATGTTTCCAAACAGCACCAGCGCGATGATGATGATCACGGCCTCATAATAAACATCGGCAGCGATTCCTCGACTGATGAAAAAGCTGGGTAATAGCGTAGCCGCCGCGGAGAAGCTGAACGCTGCTCCGGTGCCCACGGCGATCAGCGTGTTCATATCAGCGGTATGATGACGAAACGCCGCCCAAGCCCGTGTATAGAATTGCCGTCCGGCCCAGCCCATGATCGCTGCCGTCATGGCGAGCAGGACGTAGCTCAAGATCGGTGGATCGATCTGGTACAGCCACGGTAGCCAAGCGGCCAGCGTCGGATTCAGCGCGTTCATCACCCAGCGCATGAACGGATCGGTTACCGCGTCGGCATGCTCATGCGTGCCGGCGGACATCAGCGGCATCGACAAGAGCATGGCGACGACACCGGCAATCAGGCTCACAACCGCCTTGCGGCGGAGCTCGACGTATTCTTGATGATAAGCACGGTCTTGAGCTTCCTGTTCATCCACCGCCGTCTGTTCGCTCACCGGCAGCGACGCGCCGTATCCGCTGCTCTGGATCGCGGCGATCAATGCCGGTGGATCGCTGCGGTTGGGATCATAGGCGACGGTTGCCTGATGCGTCATCAAGTTGACATTCGCGTCGACGACGCCGGGCTGTTTTCGCAGCGCATTCTGCACATGCGCTTGGCAGGAGGCACACGACATCCCTGAAACTGCCAGCGTGATTCGCTGCAAGTCATCTTGGGAGGGGCTCGGTGATGTTGGAGCGATGCTGTTCGCGCTCATCCTGTGTTCCTCTGCTGATCCGCCTGCGGTGCCGCGGCGGCGTTCGATTTACCCGCCAGAAAGAAGTACCAGTTGACCCAGACGATGCCTGCGATGCCCCCGGCCAGCACCCACCATTCACTCGGCGTCATGGGAAGCCTCCGGGTGTGCCTGGTAACCAGCAGCCGCGAGCGCCGCGACAATTGCATCTTCGGAGCTTTGCGCAGGATCCCAAGCGACCTGGGCCGAACCGATTTGCACCTGCTGGACGTTCACGCCGGGAACCGCCCGCAGGGCCGCCTCGACGTGTCGGACACAGCCGCCGCAGCTCATGCCGTCAATGCGGAACCGAGCCGCCGAAAGCTCCTGTTTAGCACCACCGGATTTGAACCAGCCGAACATCGCTGCTCTCCTTGATTGCCTGGTAATCGCAACCGGATAACATATACCCGGTATGGGTATACTATGCCGGTGCCACCGAAGGTCAAGGGCAGCGCTTGCTCGGCCGCTCGATGAGCGGAAGCGTCGCCGATCGCTCCGCCGATCGGAGAGAAGGAAGCTTGGTTATGAGTTGCCGATCGCTCCGCCGATCGGAGAAAAGGAAACTTGGTTATGAGTTGCCGATCGCTCCGCCGATCGGAGAGAGGAACTCTCGTAATGGTCGTCAAACGTTCGAACGATTGAACGGCAGCTCTCGAAATGCGCAGACGATCGGGCGAGTTGGAGTCGTTGATTATCGCTTTCGCACACGGGTGGCACGGGCCAGTGATTGCGCAGAGATTGAGGTGCTCGACTAACGATCGGTGATCGTCCCGGGCCTGGCGGTTAGACACTTGCACTCCAGGTCGCAGCGGAAATGGACCTCCGACCGGCGGAGCGGTCGGCGACAAGGTTACCTGCTCGAAGTGAGCCGCTCATGGTCGCCGATCGCTCCGTCGATCGGAGAGAGAAGAGGGTGGACGGTAGAGGGTGCTAGAAGCGGCGGGCCGAGAGGCGTGGGAAAGAAGGTGGTGGCAGTGAGCAGAGAGATCCAACGATGACGCCGAGGCGAGTGGTTGCCGGTTATCTGATTCTGCAAGCGATCGGGATTGCGGCGTGGTGGTGCCTGCTGGTGCTTCATCCACTCTCGATCGCTTGGTTTCAACCGGCGGGTTGGCCGAAGGAAACGCTGCTCGGTTTTTGGCTCGCCGATCTGGTGTTGTTGTGCAGCGGTTCGGCACTTACGGCGTTTGCCGTCTTGCGAGCGTTGCCGTGGGCGCCGACGGCAATCGGGGCGCTCACTGTTGCCGCTGCCTACCCGACGCTGTACTGCCTGGGGGTTAGCTTGCTGACAGGCCAAGCCTGGTTGGCATCCGCGATGATGGCAGTGATGGCCGGGCTAACCTTGGCAATGGCGACGATCTATGGGACCGGGCAGCAAGCCCCGGCGGCGATCCGCGTGACGCCGCTGGGCCGGTCGGCGGCGTTGTTCTGGACCGGCACGCAAATCGTTGTGTTTTGGGGCGTGTTTCTTGGGATCCTTCCGCTGGGGATCGTTGAACTCGAGCAGCACTGGGGAGGGCCGCGGCTGGTGCACGCTGGTCAATCCATCGCAGCGCTGACGTTATTTGCTGCGGCCTCAGGACTGGGGCTTTGGAGTGGCGTGGCGATGGCCATGAGCGGCGAAGGGACACCGCTGCCTACCGCCACAGCTCCGAAGCTGGTGGTGAGCGGTCCGTATCGGTTCGTGCGGAATCCGATGGCCCTGGCCGGGATTCTGCAGGGCGTTGCAGTCGGCTGGTGGCTGGGAAGTTGGGGTGTACTGGCCTATGCCCTGGCTGGCGCCGCGGTTTGGCACGGGTGCGTACGGCCGATCGAAGAAGCTGATCTGCGCCGCCGCTTCGGCAGTGACTATGAGCAATATCAAAGCTCCGTACGACTCTGGATACCCGTTCGATCTGCCCGAGTGAAATAGCTTCGATGCATTCGCTTCTCGCCGTTTGAAATCAAGTGATTGGGAGGCGAATGAGCGCGTATGAGTGCCGTGGCACAGCGCAGCGAAGGGAATACCTGGACGCGAGATTAATGCGACTTGGCGACCAATTCCCAGGCTGCCGGGGCTTCGAGCTCGGCGACCAACTCCGGCAGCCCACGGTTGAGTGCTTGATCGATCGACTGAGGCAATTCGCCAGCGATCAATTGCCAAGGAATTGGTGATTCGCCTACGAAGCCGGGCGGAGTCAGCAGGTAGGTTACTGGCGGATTGATCATCCACTGCACAAAGTGGTCAGCCAGTTGTTCGGTCAAATCTTCGGCGGCATCCGGAAAATGCCGATCGGCGATCAACACAAAATGTTCTGCCTTCATGTTGCGAGCAAACAGGCGATCGCAACCGCGCTGCAACACGCCGGCGATGCAGTGCCGCAGCCACGATCGCTGGGCATCGGGCTCCAGGCCGCGGTAAGCGGTCATGCTGTTGTCCTCCGACCGCAGCAGCGGCACCGATTGGCCGTCGCGGCGGATCCCCGCAGCATGCCAGCGCAGCGAGCCCGGCTGCATCAGGACGGTCAGCAAGACGGGTTCTCGGTGCCCGGTGCTCATGTGCCCAATCGCTCCAGCAGATGGCGAAAATGCTCGATCCGCGACCGCACCTCTTGTGCCAAATCTTCACTCGGCGGGCCGGGTTCGGCAAGCATTCGTTCAGCCGACTCAAGCAGTTCTGGCAGGTCGCGAACCAACGCCTCCTGGGCAACAAGTTCGTCGTGCTTTCTCGCCGCTTCG
>CALELC010000404.1 GCA_937904535.1 uncultured Planctomycetaceae bacterium | reverse complement strand
GCAGCGCATCGTTCAAACTGCTCGTTCCTTCGCGAGCGATTTGGTAGTTGATCGCGCAGTCGCTCCACGACCAATCGCATGGTTTGTCTGCCGACCTCGATTCGCACGAGACAGGTCAAGTGCCAGCAGGTTCGGCGCGCTGAATGCATTCACGACGGCCTGAGACGCTGAGGTCGCTACCGCCGCGCGCTGGAGCGCCACAGCAAGAGGCTGGTGGTCATTCGGAGCGGGACAGAGTGAGCGGAAAGACGGCTCTTGCGAATACACGGCGGCAATTGACGCGTTGGTTGGGTGGTCAAGAACCGGTCGTGCTGCTGGGGTTGCTGACCGTGGGTGCTTTGAGCTGGGGCTTCATCGAACTGGCAGCCGAAGTCGTGGCGGGGGATACCCAAGCCTTTGACCGCTGGGCCGTGCGGGCAGTGCGACAGGCCGATGATCCCGCGGTGCCGCTGGGACCGCACTGGATGCCCGAGCTGGGTCGCGACGCCACCGCCCTGGGCAGCATGGGCGTGCTATCGCTCGTTACCCTGGTCGTGGCTGGCTACCTATGGCTGGACCGCAAGTTCTGGATGATGCTGTATCTCCTGGCGGCGACCAGCAGTGGTCTGGTGCTCAGTCTCGTCCTGAAGCAGTGGATCGATCGACCGCGACAGGACGTGGTACCGCGGTTGTCCGAAGCTTTTACGACAAGTTTCCCGAGCGGCCACTCCTTCCTCTCAACGGTGGTGTACCTCACTCTTGGATCACTTCTGGCGGCGGTGATCCCCCGAGTCGCCGTGAAGATCTACGTGCTCGCCGTGGCTGTCGTGCTGTCGGTAATCATCGGACTGAGCCGCCTTTACCTCGGCATGCACTATCCGACCGACATTCTCGCCGGCTGGATGGCCGGGCTGGGATGGGCGCTGCTGTGCTGGACGATCGCGCACTGGCTGCAGCGGCATCACCGCCTGGAAACGGCCGACGAACCCGCACCTCCAGAGCCCGACGCCAACAGCAACTAGGCTCGAAAGCGACCTATTCGGGCATGACACCGGGCGCTGCCCCCAAGATCATTCGAGTTGCAGTCGGTCGACGCTATCCAGATCGGGTTCGACCAACAGCGACCACTCGTGCAGCACGCCAGCGCGATCGCTGCGGCTCGAACGGATCATCAATTGCCACAGCCCCTTGAGACTCTTGCCCTTAAACGAGCTCAGACCTGGCTGCCGCTTTGCCAGGGCACCCGGCTGGAAACTTCCGGCAAACGGAGCGCGGCCATGGGCAATGTTGGTTCCCGCTTGGTCGTCGAAGATCGTCTTCTCGAAATGATCGTCACTGCCGCCGACTCCTGAAAAGAGTTCGATCCGCTGGCCATCGGGCCCGATCAAGTAGGCGTCCAGCTGCGAATTGAAGGTGTGCGTGATCGAAAGCTGGACATTCAAGTCGCCGATCAGAATGTCTTCGTCAACCTGAATCTCCGATACCACCACACTCCGCGGCAGCAGAATCTTCGCGTCGTGGTTGGCAAAGGTACCGCCGACCACTCGCTTGGATGCCAGGATCTCATCCGCAGTGATGATGCCGTCACCGTTGGTGTCATAAGACGCAAACTCATCGGCTGCAGCGGGCGTCCACTCGTCGGTGAACTCCGCCATCTCGATCTGTTTATCCCCATTCTGGTCGCGTTCAAAAAACCAAGTCGGCAACAACTCGGACAGATCGTTCCCCTGGCTTTCCATCTCTAAGAAGAGGAACTCTGTCAGCTCATTGGGATCGACGGTGCCATCGCGGTTGTAATCGACTTTGCCGATCTCCATTCCAGCCGAGGTCATTTCACGAGCATCGAGCATGCCGTTGCGATTCTGGTCATAGCGTTCGATGATGCTCTGCGCGAGCGCCCGGCTTCCGCGGTCGGCGCCGCGTGAGCGGCGGCGGATCGTGCTTGCGGTCGAAGTCACCGCCGCAGTCTGCGTGACAGGAGTTGGAGGTGTTGGCAGGCTGAGCGCCAGCGCCGCCTGTTGCTCCAGGATTCGCTCCCGCGCAAAACGCTGTGCGAGCTCCTGGCGGCTGAGACGCCCGTCCTTGTTCAGGTCGTTTTCCTCGGTCGGCTGTCCACGCAGCCGCGCCCGCTCGATTTCAGCCGGATCTAGGTAACCGTTGCGATCACGATCATGGCGTTCCAGGGTTTCATCCGCCTGAGCCAAATCGAACTTGGTGTACGGGTACTTGATGATCGGTGTCCCGAACTCCGGAATCAGGGCAAGTTCGGGATCAGGACCAAAGCCCTTGATATTCGAGAACTTTGACGGATCGGGCTCCGAGCCACTGCTGCGGCTCTCAAAGTAGCGACGCGCCGCATCCTCGAGCCGGCGGACCGGCACCGGGCGCGATAAATTGATTCCGTAGTCGCCCGCAAAACGCTCGAGAAACCGACGCCCACGACTGTCGATCTCACTCGGCTCGAGGTAACCATTTCGATTGGAGTCCATCCGTGAAATCCATTCGGACTGCGCCGCGGCGGTGCTGGAGATTCCCAGGCCGCAGCCGACGAAGAACAGCACGAGGATGGAGAAACGCAACTGGCTCACAATCGTTTTTGATGTCAGGAGGGATAGGAGCGGTTCAGCGTGTCGGTGACCGCAGGGGTTGGCGGGAAATCCGCGCTGGCTGTCAGATCGACCGCCGCCCAGATTCGCTGCCGGACGTTACCGCGACCGCGAATAGCTGCTGCGGCTGCGATCTCCGCGCGAGCTGCTGCTCGAGCCCGACCCAGTGCCGTTGAGCGTCCGCAGAATCGTTTCCAGGTCGACACCCGCTGCCGCAGGAATCACTTCGGTAACCTGCTCGCTGCGACTGTCCACTGATTGAATCAGCGCTTCGACCTCGGCATACAACGCGTCGGGAGCGGTGATGACGAGCGAATTGCTCGACTCATGAACCGCAACGGTCATCTCGGCTTGCCGTCCGCGAGTCGGCTTCTCGGCTACGTCACGGCGACCTTGGTTATCACCGCGATTGTCATTGTTGTTGCTGTTGTTGTTCTGGCCCGGCGCTGCGGGCGGTTGTCCAGCAGGACCTGCCTGGGCACCAGCGATCCGTCCGGCGTAGGCTTGCTTCAGCATTTCTGCCACGTCGGCCGCCTTGGTGTGCAGCAACTCAATGACGTGTGCACGGCCATGGGTTTCGATGTCGGTGATGCTGTTGCCCTTGTCAACGATCCGCAAGTAGCTCTCGATGACGCTGATGTCTTCCGTGGTGCCTTGCACGATCAACCGGTTCAGCCGGGCATCGGAGACGATGGTCGCCGTGCCCGCGGTCACCGTGGTCATGCCATCGCGTTTGGTGGTGAAACTGCCGTAGTAACCACCGGATCC
>CALELC010000403.1 GCA_937904535.1 uncultured Planctomycetaceae bacterium | reverse complement strand
TCGACAAAACCGCTGGTCGCGACTCGCTCAGCTGGCTCGGCTACGAACGCTTGCGAGAGATCCAGCAACTGGCCGAGCAAGCCGGCGCCCGCTGGGTGCTAGCCGGTTCGATCGGCTTGCGAGCTGCTCACAACGTCGTTGATCAAGGCGTCCGGCCGGATTTGTTCGGCGTTCGTGGCGCTGTCTGCGACGGCTCCCGAAGTGGCGAAATCGTCCCCGCCAAAGTCCGCCAGTGGTTGGACTGGCTCGGCGGGGGTGCCGCAGGTGTAGACCATGATGAGAACCGCCAGCGAACCGACAGCCAGGCACGCGTACGGTGAGACACCTGCGGCGACGGGCAAGGTGCCGCAGAGGATGCTGATCACGCCGACTGACAGCGCATAGGGCATCTGCGTTTGCACATGCACCACATGATCGCAGCCGGACGCGCGGCTGGAGAGCACCGTCGTGTCGGATAGCGGCGAGCAGTGGTCACCGAAGATCGCACCGGCAAGCACGCTGCCGACCGTAGCAACACAGACCGGATGAAATGGATCGCTTGCGCTATCGGACCCCACCTGCAAGATCTTGATCGCCAGTTCGATCGACATCGGGGTCAGAATTGCCATCGTTCCCCAACTGGTGCCGGTTGCAAATGCAACCGCCGCGGCGACGAGGAAGACGGCCGTGGGCAGATAGGAGGCCGAAATCTGGTCGCTGAGTAGGTTGCCAAGATACCCGCCGGTGTCGAGCTGCGACTTGTCGGTCTGAGCGGACAGCGCCCAGGCGAGCCACAGGATGACCATCGCCGGCAAGATCTGCAGAGCCCCGCGGTAAGTGCCTCGCCACAGCACGTTCCACGGCACGCCGCCCAACAGGCGGTGCAGAATGATCGCTGAAAAGAGCCCGGCAGCCCCTCCGTGAATCAGCGCTTGATAGGAATCGCCGCCGCTGATGATCGCTCCGGCCGTGCGAACAAATCCCACCGTCTCCGCCGTCACGCTGCCGCGCCCGGAGAAATACAGGCTGGCGATCACCGCTGCCAGGCAGACGGTCACTGGGATGACGGCCGCCCAGCCGAGCAGCGGCCCCGTAGCAGCGGTCGCCGCTGATTCATCCACTGTGCCACCGGTCGCGGGATCGGAGTTCGAGGACAGTGGCGGATCGATCTTGCCATCGGCGAACCGCATGGGGCCAAAATCGCGGTCGCTGATCGCGATCGCAAACACCATCACCAATGCTAGGATGGCATAGAAGCGGTACGGCAGCGTCGCCATGAACAGCGAGAATGCCGAGACGTCGGTTGCTGAAACGAGTGCCAACCCCTCCGCGACGAAACTGATTTCGGTGACCACCCAAGTGCTGATCAGCGCCAAGCCGGCCACCGGTGCCGAGGTCGAATCGACCAGATACGCGAGTTTCGCTCGGGAGATGCCGAAGCGGTCGGCAGTCGTCCGCATTGTGCCGCCAACGAGCAGCGTGTTGGCGTAATCATCAAAAAAGATGCCGAGGCCGAGCGAGGTGATCAGGGTTTGACCGCCGCGGCGCGAGCGAACGTTTTGGGCCAGACGGGCGATCAAAGCCCGCATCCCACCGCCCGCTTCCAGTACGCCGACCATCGCTCCGAGCAGCAGGCTGAATACCACGGCTCGGCGGTGATCGTAACTCATGGCCGCTTCCCAAATCGCTTTGGCAAAGCCGCCAAGTGACCGCAGGCCCCACTGCGCCACGGACTCCGCCGCATGGAAGTGCAGGATCAGCGACCCGCAGAAAACGGCGATGGTGAGCGGAATGAGGATTTGCCGTGTCGCAATCGCCAACACGATCGCTAACAGCGGCGGCAGCAAGCTCAATAATCCGTAGTCCACTGCGGAAACTCTTGTTCGGTACAAAACAACTTGCGGACCGCCTTCGACAGATAGGCCATCGTCGCCGCCGCCGATATATTGTCAAGCGAACAGCACCTGTAAGCCTGCAGCAATTCGCGCGGTACCGGCCAAGGCCCGTTCGCAAAGCGAGTTTACCGTAGCGGCACGCAGCTGATTCCTGCCCGATTTCATTCCTCCGATCGCCCTAGAGTAACGCACTGATGGATGCTGAACTGACGCAACGCGCCGACGCGATTCGCGCCCGACTGGTTCAACTCGGAGACTCTCTTTGACTACGCTGCTAAACGTCAGGACATCAGCGACATCGAAAATGAGATGAGCCGCCCGGACTTCTGGAACAACAGCGATGCAGCGCAGCAAGTGGTTCTGAAGCTCAAGGGACTCAAGGCGATCGTCTCGCCGATGGACGAATTGACCCGCTCGTCGGGCGATCTGGAAGCCCTGTTGGAAATGGCGGACGAGGATCCTGCGATGGCCGATGAGGTCCGCGGGGAAATCGAGCGTCTGGAGGAGGTGCTTGCCAAGCTAGAACTCAAAGCTCTGCTCGATGGACCCAACGACGCCGCCGGGGCGCTGTTGAGCATCAACGCTCGCGATGGCGGAACCGACGCCAACGACTGGGCGGAGATGATGCTGCGGATGTACACGGCCTGGGCCAACCAGAACGACTACAAGGTGGAACTGCTGGACCGCAGCGACAACGAAGAAGCTGGGATCAACAGCGCTACGTTGGCGATCCGCGGTCCCATGGCCTATGGCTACCTCAAAGGCGAAGAAGGCATTCACCGTCTGGTGCGGATCAGTCCGTTCAACAGCGAAGGCAAACGGCAGACGAGTTTTGCCGCTGTCGACGTCTCCCCTGAAGTCGATGACAGCGTCGAAGTGGACATTCAAGAGAAGGACGTTCGTGAGGACCGCTACCGGGCTGCCGGGGCGGGTGGTCAGCACGTCAATAAGACCGATTCAGCGGTGCGTTTAACCCACATTCCCACTGGAATCGTGGCCGCCTGTCAAAGCGAACGCAGCCAGCACCAGAACCGTGCGACGGCCTGGAAGATGCTCCGCGCGAAGCTGGCCCGAGTCGAAGAAGAACGTCGCGAAGCCGAGCAGGCGGACAA
Source organism: uncultured Planctomycetaceae bacterium (assembly GCA_937904535.1). Lineage (GTDB taxonomy): Bacteria > Planctomycetota > Planctomycetia > Pirellulales > Pirellulaceae > UBA6163. Next base: position 15,439 of record CALELC010000403.1, on the reverse strand, counting down.
GTACGCCGCCAAGGCGCGGACCGGTTTCGGTTCGCAAATTCGCAACTACTTCCTGCATCCGGACCAACGTGTCAAAGACACTCGCACCGGTCACCTGGTGACGAACTTTCACAGCGTGTTGGACGGCAGTGAATTGCAAGGTTTCCTCGACGCCTTCCTGCAACTCCGCGCCCGAGGTGGGAGTGTTGTCCAGGATAGTTAAGCGTGCAACCAAATCGACGCGGCCCGTGTGAGCGTTCCAGCAGTCCACGGCGCTGCGGCGGGTTCGCTCGCTACCCGACTGCCCCTGTCTGTCATCGTGGATCCGAACCGAGCTGCTCATCATGACTATCTTTGCCAAGATCATCGCTCGTGAAGTGCCTGCCGACATTGTCTATGAGGATGATGTTTGTTTGGCGTTTCGCGATATCACGCCCCGAGCGCCGACGCACATCTTGGTGATCCCTAAAAAGCCGATTCCCTCGCTCGCCGACTTGACCGACGAAGACGAAGCGATCGTCGGCCACTGTCTCGTCGCGCTGTCAAAAGTGGCGGCTGCTCAGGGACTCGAGAACGGCTATCGGATGGTGGTCAACTGCGGCAGTGACGGTGGCCAAGAAGTCCCGCATCTGCACTTCCACCTGCTCGGCGGCCGCAAGATGACCTGGCCGCCGGGATGAGGACGCCTCGGTGGAACGTCCTCGGGACAGAAGTCCTTGGAGTGAGGACTGCGCGGTGAACGAGCCATTTGAATTTCTGGCCGAGCGTCTGCAGGCACTGGTCCCGCGGCATGGGCTGCGGCAATTGCGACCGCGGCAGGAGAGCCTGCATCCGCTGACCCGTGCGGACGGGCGGCCGCTTATCAACTTTGCGTCCAACGACTATCTCGGCTTGGCCAGCCGCCGACTGGAGCACAGCGAATCGTACTTCGCTGGTTCCGGCGCCAGCCCGCTGGTGTGCGGCTACACGAGCGAGCATGACCAACTTTGCCAACAATTGGCTCAGTGGGAACAGACCGAAGCCGCCGTCCTGTTCCCCAGCGGGTATGCGGCCTGCAGCGGCGTCGCCGCCACGTTGCCTCAGGCCGGCGATCTGATCCTGAGCGACCAGCTCAATCATGCCAGTTTGATCGACGGTTGCCGGTTATCTGCAGCGCAAAAGCTTGTCTATCCCCATGCCGATGCGCAGGCGGTCGGCAAGCTGCTGGCGGAACATCGCTCGCAGTTCAACCGCGTGTGGATCATCACCGATGGCGTGTTCGGGATGGATGGTGATCTGGCGCCGCTCCGACAACTGAGCGATCTGGCGGACGAGTATCAAGCGATTTTGATCGTTGATGAAGCGCACGGCAGTGGAGTGCTCGGCGAGGATGGCTCGGGCGCGTGTGCGCATGTCGGTGTGAAGTCGCGGGTGCCGATTCGAATCGGGACACTCAGCAAAGCGATTGGCTCCCACGGTGGTTTTGTCGCTGGTCCGCGAGTGGTGATCGATTATCTGATCAACTTTTGCCGACCACTGATTTTCAGCACCGCGGCTTCGCCGCTGACCATCGCGGCCGCGACCGCGGGGGTCGAAGCCATTCGTACCCAGCCGGAGCGGCGCAGGCGACTCGGCAGCCTGGCCAAGCGGGTCAAGCAGGCGCTGGGGCTCGGTTCGGGGGCGGAGGATGAACTTCCGATCCCGATCATTCCTCTGCCGCTGGGAACCAACGATCGGGCCTTAGAAATTTCACGCCAAGCGGAATCGGCTGGACTGCTGATTCCTGCCATTCGGCCGCCCACGGTGCCCGAAGGGACTTCGCGACTGCGGATCAGCTTGTCGGCGGCTCACAGCGATAAACAAATCGAGAAGTTGATCGCGTTTCTACGAACGGTTCCTGAAAGTCGCCCCTAGCAGGTGGCTGCCGGTCGGTGTTCACATCAAGCGGCGTCTCATGCTTTGGCCTTGCTGCTGCCTGGCCAGAACCTCGCCCAGCGCTGCGTGTGGCTCCCCTGCCCTGCTCCTCGCGATGAGTCGTCACGCGGGCTGAGCCGCTTGGCCAAGTCTCGCAGGGCTGCGGTGATCGGTGCCTTGGGCGCCTGAACCGTCAACGGAACTCCCTGATTGCGCGCGGCTGCCCAGGTGCGAGCATCATGAGGGAGCGTCGCGAAGGGCTCCCGTCCTAGAGTTTCTCTTGCCTTCTTCATACTGATTTGACCTGCATCGATGCGAACTTGATTGATGACGATTTCGACTTTCTCGCTCAAACCGTCGATCTCATCAAAACTCATCAACAGCCGCACCGTGTTCCGCAGGCAAGGCAGGTCGAGCTGTGTCACCAGCAGCACGCGGCTGGCGAGTTGCAACGCGACGTGGTCAATCGCGGAATAGGACTTCGACAGGTCGACCACGACATGGGCAAATGAAGGTGGCAGCAGGCCAAGCACTTGCTGAACCGCGTCTTCGTTGATCGGCTCGAGCTCGCGCAGTTCGATCGGGCGAGATAAGAGCCGGAGCCCCGAGGCGTGTTTGGTGAGTGATTTTTGGAGCAACTCGCTGTCGAGCCGCGCGGTGTTCTCCACCACGTCAGCGAGCGTGTAATCCGGAATCAAATTGAGCAGCACATCGGCGTCACCCGTTGCTAGGTCGAGGTCGACCAATGCGACCGACCCTTGCGACTGCTCGGCCCACAAGCATCCTAGACTCGTCGCAATGCTGGTGCAGCCCACTCCACCGGTCGCCCCGCACAGAGCGATCAATTCGCCGGTGGTCTTACTGGCCCCTGAGGCTCCGAACCTTTGGCTGCGAATCCGCTCCAGTGCCCCCTGGAGTTCTGCTGCGGTGACGGGAGCGGTGAGAAACTCTTGAGCGCCAGCCCGCAGCGTGCGGAGTATCAAGGGGCCATCGCTGCAGGAGCTGACAGCAATCAAAGCGCAATCGGGCTGGGTTGTGCGCAGCCGCTCGACCAGGGAGATCGCTTGATCTGGGTCGCTGTCGAGTACTAGGACGCCGACCTCCGGTTGCGCTTGTGCGATGAGATCGGGGAGAAATTCATAATAGGAGCATTCGGCTTCAAGCCAAATATCATCCATGCGGAGCAAGAGCGATTTAAGATTCTGCCGTGACGCCTCAGCGGGATCGGCTAATACAAATCGCAGGATGTTGCTCATGATGTAGGGCCTTCAACCGTCACGCCGGGGCCAATGACCGTGGGTGCGGGGACCGGATAAATGAGTTCTTCATTGGGCGATGGAGCCTGTTGAAACTTGTCAGGGATAGGCTGGTGAGCACTCGGTCCCAGCTCGAAACTGGGACCCGATTCGCCGACCATGCACCCGCAGTCACCAAACAGATTAGGAACTTCCATATAGCCTTTCAGATAGAATTCCTTGTCTGTCGGATCGGTCGTCGACAACCCGGGGCCACCGCAGGGAACCTCATGCGGATCCATCGCTTCGGCGAACTCCGGGGTGACAGTGATCAACAACTCAACGTCGTTGCGGCGGTCCCGAACCCGTCGAAACAGCGAGCCGACGTAGGGCAACTCACCGAGCAGCGGCACCTTCTGAGTCGTCGATTCGGTGCGACTTTGCAACAGACCGGCGATGGCGAACGTTTGGCCTGACTGCATTTCAACCGAAGTTTCGACGTAGCGAGTGGTGAAGGCGGTGACGTTGGTTCCACCGACAACCAGCGACTGAGAAGGATCCGGCTCACTCACCTCGGGGCGGACCTCAAGGCGAATGCGTCCTGGACCAACGACAAACGGGACGAAGTCGACCGAGGTGCCATATTCTTCGTACTCAACGGTGACGGTGCCGACTCCGCTGGGGACGATATAAGGAATCTTGCCACCGACATTGAACCGTGCGGGTCGGCCATGCGTGGCCACCACCGTCGGTTCCGCCAGCAGCTTGAGCAGATTGTCACGTCGCAGCGCTGCCAGCAGTCCCGAGAAATCTCCAGACACCAACGTGCCGGTGGCACTGGGGCCGGCAACGGGAGCCTGGCCGAGCACGCCGGAGCCAAGACTTCCGACGCCGCTCCCGATTGCCAATGTGGTGCCATCGAGCTGCCAGTCGATCCCTAAGTCTCGCAGCTTGGTGCGCGAGACTTCCATGATCTTGGTATGCAACAGCACCTGCTGCACACCGACCACTTTGATATTGTTGATCGCCTTGGGGTAAAACTGCTCGACGATCGCCATCGCTAAGTCGACATCGTCAACGCTGGTGACCGTACCGCTGATGACCGCACCTTCGCCGATCGGTGTGACCCGCAGACTGGCAAACGCCAACTGGCTGCTGAGCACGCCCTCGACCATCCGCGCGTCGGCGACCACGGTCACGTCGACGGTGTATTGCCGCTCCTCGGTATCCCACAAGTTGATTTGGGTTGTGCCAGGAGCTTTGGCGAACAGTTGGATTTCGTTCTCGGCGACCGGGGTGGCGGCAATAAGATCTTCATTGTGAACCTGAAACCGCGGGATTCGGTTTCTGGTCTTCACAATGCGGCTACTTTTAACCAGCATCTCCAGCGGTTGAACCGACTGCGTCACCTCGAAGTTGGCGCTGGTCAGCGTTTGTTGCTGCGCCCACGCGTGGCTCGGCGCTGCTGCCGTCACCCAGCAGGCGACCAACAGAATGCCGCGCCAAGGCAGCGTCGATTTTGTCGGGGTGAGCATGTCGCTGTGATCCATCGCGGCTAACATCCTTGTGAGATACGCGGCATCCTGCCGGGTACCGGTCTGTAGTATTCGGCTTCCGTGCCACCACTGATTGGAGCGGCGGCTCAATCCATGCGCAGCGTCAACTCGTCGTGCGCAGGAACGGGTTGGGTGGGAACTGGAAGCGGAGCATTCTGACCATGGAGCTGACGATTGCTCGAGCTAGGAATCTGGACAGGCAGAGGGCTGGGGACCGTGCCGCTCTTGCTGCTACTGGTCACGACCACCGGCGACTTGTCGGCTGGAATCTCATATTCAGTCCACTGGCCACCGTGCAGCTTGAGCATTTTGAATCCGGGTGGCTCGGGCGCTGCCGGAGCGGCGACTGGGATTTCCACCGGCAGCACCGCCGGAGCGACGACCGAGACAACCTGCGGTTCGCTCGGCACGGGTTCGACCACTGTGGCAACCGGCAGCATTTCGGCGAGCTGTTTCGCCCGCTGATGTTCTTCGATCCATTGCAGGAAACGGCTGCCGGCACGGCTGGCTTGGTCGTGGCTGGCGTCATCGGCCGGGCCACTGAGCGAGAGCCGGATTTTCCCGAGTTCCGACGCCAGCGCCCAAGCCTCTTCGTCCTCGCGCTGAATCAGCAGCGAGACGGTCGATGGACTGCGATGGGTTTCGGACTCTGTGAGCCGGCTGGTTTGCCCATCGACGGCAAACACTTTGACGCCTCGCAGCACGGTCTTCACGCCGGTTTCAGGGATCTGCTCACTCTTGCTGAAGTAGGCCAACACATTCACCCGGTCGCCTGGACGAACCAGACCAGCGACGCTGGTGGCCGCATCCGCCCGCATCGAAACCACGCTGAAGCCATCGGGAATTTGCACGCTCACGGCACTGGCGGTATCGGCCAGCTTCGCCAACATCATCGGTTCACCCGCAAAGAACCGTTGCCCTGCGTATTTGCCTTCCAACATCGCTAGGTTGTTGGTCGCGCCCGGAGGAATGCGGTCGGCTGGCCACGACTGCAGGGTCATCATCCCCGCGGTGATCCGTTCCGATGGCTCGATCGCGCGTGAAGCGACAAAAATATCGGTCGTCTTGGCAACCGCCGGAACGCCCTGTCCTTGCATGATTTGACTCGCGCCCACCGCGGCGACCATGCCACAGACGCAGGCGACAATCAGAAACAATGATTTGGCTCGCATTACCACACTCACTCTTGGCCGGGGCACTCATCGGCGAAGCTGGTGCCACAGATGAGATGAACGGGCACGCCTCAGCCGGGGACCGCCGGCGGGCCTGCACAGGGCAACGCGCGGGCCTGCTCACCAGCGCGTCTGCACCCTGATTCGACCGTCTTCGAGCTGGCTCTCGAGGATCCGGCCTAGATGCGGTGCGATTGCGACAACTGGCAAAAGGGTCCTAACCGTTCCAGGTTGACAATTCGGCACTGCACGCAGCGATGAGCCGATATCGATGGACGGGCACCTGGCGGTCGACGCAGCGTCACGCCAGTGAACTCAGGTCCAGCCGTGACCCGCACCGATCGTCCGGCCCCGGGGCGTGCTCAACAGGTCGATCGGGCCAATGTGCTGCTGCACGAGCACGCTCGGCCGCCTGCGTCCGCCGCTCGCTGAGCAGCTGCTCGGCCAGCTGTTCACGCTCCAACCACTGCTCATACAGGCCGGCCACGATCGCTCGTTGTTGCCGGTACGCTTGCCGCTGACTGGGACGGAGGGCGTCTGTCGCCTGCCCGGCAGCGAGGTCTCGGAGTTCCACCGCGGTGGCAGCCAAGCGGTTTGCCAATCGTTGTTGCGCGGCGAGCAATTCGCGCAGCCCTTCTGCATCGCTGCGGCGAATGCAAGCGATCTGCTGGTTGGCCAGTTCGAGCAGGTTGCTCAGCAACTGCGTTTGAGCGGCCAACAGGGCAGCCCAGCGGTCACAAGGCTCGCTGGCTTCGTGTCGGGGACTGAGCGGCAAAGACATAAGGGTATCCACTTGATCCACTGGAGCTGCGCCAACAGGTCACGATTGGGTTGGCTGGCGGTAGCAACTCAGACATGACCTTAGACGGTTCCGCACGATCGTTACAACCGGAAAGGTGAGTGACCGAGAGGGCGGAAATTTCTCGGTAAACTTCCCGCAGTTGGCGTTCGCTGATTAAGCGTCGTGCTAGGTTTGATCGACAAAGATTGCCTCGTCCGCAAACGCTTCCACCGCCTGTTACCGTTGGAAGCCGCGTTCCAATCCCACTTATCTACCGAGAGAACGAGATGCTTTCCATCGTTACGTCGACCGCCGCTGCTGCTGCCGCTGAACTCGTGACCCTGGATCGTCGCCGTGGCGGCCGCCGCGCTGCGTCATCGGCTGTCAGCAAGCCGGCACCCGCTCGGCAGACTGCGAAGAAATCTCGGCGTCGGCACATCGACCCGACCACCTGTGAACGCGACTATCGCCAAGATGAACTGGACTTCATGCGGGCGATGGATGACTACAAGTGCTCCTCGGGGCGGATGTTCCCGACCTGCAGCGAAGTGCTTGAAGTGCTCCGCTCGATGGGCTACGTTCGACTCACCGCTGAGCAGCGTGAACTGCTCGGTGATACGCTGGAGCCGGCCTGTGAGACCTATGTCGATCCGAGTCACGCCGACGACGATTTCGATTGCGAAGATTAGTCGCTGTCGATGAGCATGCCGCACAAACTGTTCCGTTTGGCGGCCTATGGTTGGGCTGCTCCCAACACCTGCCTTGGGATTCTTATCGGCGGATTGTTGGGTGGTCGGTTTCGGCTGGTCAGCGGCGTCGTAGAGATTCAGGGGCCACGTTTGGCGTGGGTGCTAGACCATTTGTGGGTGCGAGCGGCGGCGTTGACGCTCGGGCACTGCGTGCTCGGCCAGTCGCTCGAAGCGCTGGCCCGCACCCGCTCCCATGAGCGGGTACATGTGCGGCAGTATGAACGCTGGGGGCCGCTGTTTTTGCCCGCGTATCTGGGAATGAGTGTCTGGCTGTACGCTACTGGCCGTGACGGCTATCGAGACAACCCGTTTGAAGTTGAAGCCTACGACGGCTGCGATCCTGATCAACCGGCGAGCGCCGGTGCTGAGCCCCAATGCCGGCCGCGCCACTGATTTCCGGCACCCATCCCTCGCTCAACTCGATTCCCAGCTTCAGCTCACAAGTTGGAGTTTAAGTTTTAGTTTGCATGTTGGAGTTCAAGCTTTAGCTTGTTGCAGCGGCAACTGCCCTTGGTGCCTGGCAGGCTGAAGCCTGAACTCCAACCTGCTCGCCGGCGTTATTCTTGCGAAGGCACGGGGGCAACTCGAGCCTAGGCTGCGCGCGTCTGATCGCTGTCGGCTGCTCCGGGTTCCGCAGGCAGTTTCGCGAACCCCCCCGTCGGCCACGGCAGCGTTGGGCTATCTTGGCCGCCCCGAGCCGCTGGTGCACCGGCGAGTTCGTGTTCGTCCTCGTCTCCCTCCGCTGCTGCCGCGGTGGGTTCTGCATCGTCGATGAGCGTGACGCCGAGCCCTTTGAGGATGCTCGTGAGTTGCCGATCCAGAGCATCGAGCTGAGCCAGGACATCGTCTTGGCGACGTTCTAAATCAGCCAACAGGCTGCCGCTTTCGCAAACATCGGGGGATGCAGCGCTCAAGTGCCGGTCCTTCGCCACGAGCCATCAAATCGGGCGGCATCATCCTTGATTCCGCTGATTCGTGCATCGGACGCGGCTGCAGCGAGAATTGACTGCGGCTCCAAGAGGTCGCGTTGGTCAAGCTGGGTAAGCTTTGACGCGCGATTGGCCGGCTGTGCAGTTGCCGACTACCGCCGCGGTTTGGCGAACTTGATCCGTTCGATCAATTGCACGGTTCGGTCGCCTTGTTTGTAGCCGCTCACCGCCGAGATCGCGTCGATCACGTGCTCGTAGCGGAGGTTGTAATCGGTATCGATCTCCACCTCCGGCCCCTCGCCAGCGGCTTCGCTGGGAGCGGTGCCGCCAACCAGGCCGAGCACCATGCTTTGCAGCCGCTCAATGTTGGTCCCCAGTTGCACCTCATTGAGTTCCATAGCAGTCAACCGCCCTTGCCCGTCAGCACGCAGTCGCAGCTTGATCGGCAGATCGGTGTTGTCGACCGCGCCGCCGGACGAATCGGCCAGCGGCATCCGCACGCTGAAATCGCCCTCCATTTCCGCAATCTTGAAAGTCATCACGAAGAAGATCAGCAACAAGAAGACGATGTCGATCATCGCCGTCATATTGACTTCTTGTTTGACCCCTTCGTTGCGATTGCGGATTTTCATGAGCGGTCCTCCTTGGCACGGAGTGCAAATCGCTCGAACTTCTGTTCTTGGGCGACGCGAATCACTTCCTGAACGTCTCCGGCAGCGGTGTCTTTGTGAGCGCGGATGATGACATTGGCATCCGCGGGCTTTTTCCCTTCAGCTTCAATCACCGACAGCTCACGATTGAACGCGATCCGCAGCGTGTCGATCGTGTAGCCTTCACCGCCGACGATGATTTCGCCATCGGGAGCGACATGCAAGACGATCGGAAACTCCAGTGCCTCTTCGGGCGGTTTCACCAACACGCTCTTAGGCAACACGACACGATCGTTCGCTTCGCTTTGGGAAAAGTTGATCAGCACCATAAAGAATGCGATCAAATTGAAGACCATGTCGATCATCGGTGTCAGGTCGATTTCTGACACTTCATCTTTTCTCGACTTGATGCGCATCGATTAATTCACAAGGGCGGCAGTGGCCAAGTTGGCAAACGAAGGAGGCGACGGTGAATCACGCAGCCTGCTATTTCTTGTTCATCTGCGGTTGAAAGTCTTCAAACCGACTCATCAGATTCTCGCTGGTCATGCCCACTTCTAATAACAGTCGCGTGACACGATTGCGGAGAATGTTGTAGGCCGCAATCGCGGGAATCGCGATCAACAAGCCAACGAGCGTGGTGAACAATGCTGTCGAAATACCGCCAGCCAACTCAGCGGGTTTGGGGGTGGCACCGCCCACAGCAATCACTTGGAAGGATGAAATCATCCCTTGCACGGTCCCTAGCAGGCCGATCATCGGACTGAGATTGCCGATCAAAGCCATATAACTCAGTCGGTGTTCGAGTTTCATGCTCTCGTCCTCACCGACCTCCTGCATCGACTCCAGGGCCTTGTTGTACCCTTTGGAGAGCTTTGCCAATCCTGCTGAAAGCATTTGGCCGAGCACCGACTCATCGGCACGTGCCAGGTCATAAGCGGCTTGAAACTCTTTGTTATTGAGCTTTTCTTCAAACTCGTCGACCAGTTCTTGCGGCAGCAGTGTTTCGCGACGGGCGGCCAGCAGGTTCATGACGAACAGCGACACAAGCATAAACGACAATGCCAAGAACACGATCACGTAAGGCCAGCCGAGCGACTGAATGGTCCAGCTCAGCATGCTCGGTTGGGCTGACGGCGTGGCCGCTGGTTCAGCCGCCGCCGCCGGAGGTTGTGCTGCAGCCGGCGGAGCGGGAGCTTCGGGCTGAGCCGCAGCCGGAGCGGGATCACCGAACTCCGCCGCTTCGTCTTGCGCCAACGCCGGCGAGAGCGAGAAAACAAACGTCGCCAGTGCCACCGCAAACAGCAGCCGCAGTGGAGAGCCGGCTAAGGGGAGGTTGACGCACTTGATGATCATGAAAAGCGTTCCTGCGGACGTTCAAATCGTGTGGGAAATTGGGAGTCGGCCGAGCGTTAGCGTTTCCAGCCTGGATATCTCTGTTGCAGTTCCTGACGCGCGGCATTGGCACGCTCGGGACTACCGACTTTCGGCCAGAGCTCAACGAGTCGCGATAACGCCTCGGCATGGGCATCGGCTTGACCGGAGAACATCAGGTGCGTGTGCAGGTAGGCCAGTACCGCCCCTTCGTGGTCTCCCTTGGCTTCGTAACTAGCACCTTGGGCATTGTAAATCCGCGCGGCCATTTCCGAGTCCGCCGGATTGAGCTCTCCGATGAGCGAATTGACCAAAGTGAGCGCTTCGTCGGCTTTGCTTTGAGCCGCCAGCGTTACCGCTTGGCCGGCTTTGGCGAGCGTCTGCAAACGAATGCCGGCGGGTGACTGCACGCTCGCTCCGGCGACTTTGGTAAAACTTGTCTCAGCTTCGGCGGCATTTCCCTGACGCAGCTTGGCGACGCCGATCAGGTACTCCGCCTCGATCTTCAATTCAGCCGCCGGGGCGCCGCTGAGTGCCCCGTAGTAGCGGAGCGCTTGTTCATAATTGCCGGTCGCGACCGCCAAATCGCCGAGCGTCTTGGCCGCCCGATAGAAGTGGATGTTCTGCGCATTGCCGTTGACGAACGCGAGCATCTTGCGAATCGCCTCGCCGGAGTCGCCGCGGCCGACCAAGGCCAATTGCGACTCGCTGTAGGCTAAGTAATACATCGCGTCGGCTTTGACGGCATCGCGACGGAGGGCCGCGAAGTCGAGTCGCCGCAATTCTTCCGCAGCCTGGTCGTACTCACCATCGAGCGCGAACTCACGCCCTTTAACCAGTCCCGCCGGCTCACCATCGAATAGGATTCGGCGGATTTTGTCGACTCCGACCGTCTGCTTGTTGCTGCCCGATTCGACGACCACGCGGTCACGGTGCATTTCAGTGATCTTGCCGACGATCGGATTACCGGTCACCGGATACACACGATCGACTTGAGCGTAGGCGGGGTTGGCCAGCAGCAGAGCAAACGCCGCCATGCACAACGCCTGGACCGTGCGAGGGCGGAGCGGCGAATCGGCGGTGCGGAGTTTGGTTCGAAGCCGAGTCGCTGTGCGAGATAGCAACGCAAGGTTCAGCGGCAGTTGCATGAGATCAGTAACAGCAGAAGAGAAAAGTGAAGGCAATCGGATCGGAGCCACAGGAACAGGGATCGGCAGTGCAAGTCTAGCCCGGCGTTTGCGCCAGGGCGGCCAGGCCGTCGGGTTTTCTTCCCAAGGCTTTTTGAATTTCTTTCAGCAGCAAGTCGAACTGGCCGCGTCGCTCAGGACCGCCGAGCTCAGGATACAGCGCTGCAACCTGCGTAATGTCATTGACCGCTTGCTGCATCACCCGCTCATTTTGGCTCGCTTTCCCCATCAGGAAGCGGCACAGCGCCACGCGGTAGCGAGCTTCAAAGAACTGCTCCCGAAACTCGGGCCGGCCGCTGACCATCTGACTGATACGTCCCCACCCCCAAATAATGTTCTTGCCGTTGGCTCCGGGACGAGCACCATTGAGCGCGGTCTCATAAGCCCGGGCAGCGTACTTGGCGTCGACCGCCCCAGCCCATTGTTCATACGCCTTCGCCGCTTCGATTTGGGCATCGAGCATCGTCGGCGAACCTTTCAATATTTCTTCAAACAGGTCAATCGCCTGCTTGTACTCACCCGACAGACGGTAGACGCGGCCGAGCTGGAACAGCAAGCTGGCAGGAGTCTTGTCGCCGAGCTGCTCCCGCAGGCTCTGAAAAGTCCGCATTGCGGAAGTCAGCAGCTCAGCGGCTTGCCCCTGAGCGCGAACTTCGTTCTTGCCCATCGACGATTCGCCTAGTTGCGACAACGTCTGGGCTGTCCACTGCAGCGTCGCCGGGTCGCTCGCCGAGCGGCCGATCGAGTCGAGGAATACCCGAAACGCGCTGATCAGCTGCGTCTTCTGTTCCGGGGTTGCCGATTCGAGTTGGTCGCGTATATCGCGGGCCAGGCCGATGAAGATCCGCACCAAACGTTCGTTGGCGTCCGGTTTGCCCTGCACGCTTTCCTGCAGCTTCTGCATCACCTTCGTCGCCCGCGCCAGCAGCGCAGCGTTGTCGCTGCCAGCGGTCGTCATCACGCCGACCACCGCTTGCAACTCGGTGCTGTAGAGATCTGATTTGAAACCATCGGTCGGTTCGCCGAGCCGATCGACGAGCGTCACGGGGCCGTACTTTGCATGGTCGAGGGTACCCAGTGCGGCCGCCGCATCGCCGCGGCGCAGTTCCGCCTTCGCCAAGACGAGGGCCGCCTGCAGGGCTTCAGCACCGGTCAGAGCGCCGGGGATGCCTTCGAGTCCTGCCCGCAGTTCGGTGGCCGCTTCGGCCAGCAGCGCTTCGGCTTCAGCGGTTTTCTGCTCCTGACGCAGCATCAGCGAGCGGTTCCAGAGCAATTGGCCCATCAGTCGCTGGTAGGTGGCTCGCTCGTTGCCAGCGGGAACCTCTGCGAGCATCTTGCGGGCTTCCTCCCACTGGTCGTTGTCCAGGGCCACGCGAATCAAGATGCCTTTGGCCGCGGCCGCTTGAGGATCATCCGGCCAAGTGCGTACCAGGTGTGCACCGAGAATCTGCATTTGATTGACGACCCCCGCGGACGATTCAGGCGGCAGGTCGCGCAGCAGGTTTTGCATCGCCGAGATGGCCAGTAGGCCGCCGCGCAAGCCTTCGGGCTTGTTGGCCGCACTGCGGGCCAGGAAATGTCCGACCGCAGCCGACTCCCAGTAGTCGCCGCGCTGGAACAGGGCGTACGCGAGGTACTGCCGGGCTTGGTTCAGACGGTCGGCGTCGTCATCGCCGATCGCTAGGCCACTGCGGAGCACATGCACCAACGTTGCCCAGCCATCGCGTACCTGTTGTTCGAGCGACTCGAGTTCCTGGGCTGCTTGCTCGGCTTCGGGACCGCTCTGCCCTGCCCGGTCGGCCAGCGCCCCGCGGACTCGGCCCAAGTCCTCGTTGATCTGCAGTAATTCCCGCGCGCTGGTCAGCGCTTCTTCAAGACTCTTGGGCTGGATATTGGCGGCTGTTCCGGAGTTTTCCGGTTTTTCGATTCCGAGCTTTGCGAGCAATTCACGGGCATCGGCTTCGTGGTCTCCGGGAATCTTGCTCGCGGCGGTCAACAGCGGCCGGGCGGCAGAGGTCGAGCGCCGCGCGTCGGCCGGTTTGCCAGCCGCTTGCGCACGATCGGCAGCGGCGAAGTGGGCTTTCGCCAAGGCCACTTGCAACCCTGCGTATTCGGGGGTGCTCTTCTCGTTGGGCCGCGCCGTGGTAAGGATCGGTTCTGCCTGTGCGATCGCCTCATCGATTTGCGGGGGATCGCTGGCCAACCGCAACTCGATCAAGCCGACCGTGGCTTGCATCCGCGCCGGACGCAGCGGATCGACGGAGTCGTGTTCCAATACCCGCTGGTAGCTGTCGAGAGCGTCGGCATGCTTGCCAAGGGCCTGTTGCACTTGAGCGCGGCTCAGCAGCGCAAGTGCGCCCGGCAGGTAATCGCTGTACTTTTCGCTCAGCTCCTGGAAGGTCGCCAGCGCTGCTTCGAGCAACTCGCGACCCTCTTGAGCTGGGTTGCGGTAAGTCTCCGCAGCAAGCTGCTTGGCTTCACCGCTGTGCAGTTGGGCCTGCAGATAATCGATCCGGTACTGATCGCGTTGGGCAGCTTTTTCGGGCTCCTTGGCAGCATCGATCCGCTGGCCGCGCATCCCCTCGAGGATTTCTCGCAGTTCAGTCGTAATCGTGTCGAAGGTGGTCGCTGCATCTTGGTAGGATTGACGTGCCGAGGCCCGCGCTTCATCGCTCGGATCGGCGGTCGACATCAGTTGGCGCGCGCGAACCAGTTGCAACTTGCCCAATTGCAAACGGGCTTCCGACAGCCGGGGATGGCCGCTCTGTTGCAGGAATTTTTTCAGTTCTTCTTCGGCGGCGACAAAAAATTTGTCGCGGTCGGTCGCACTGCGGGCGGCTACCGCAGCATCGATATGCGTTTGCGCTTTTTCAAGCGGAAGAGCGTCCAGGAAGGCCTGCGGGACTCCGGGATAACGCTCGACACGGTCGAGGTATTGAATGGCAGTGTCGAAGTAACCGGCGGTCCGAAGCTGATTGACGAACTCCTGCGCCGGCTCACCGGCGGCCGCTGGACGAGGCAGCAGACTGACGGCAACCACCCCCAGTATCGTCGCCGCACGCGAAATTCGCATCCTTCGGCTCCCTGACGACCAGGCTCTCACTTCGGGCATTGGCTCTGCAAACCTGACTAGAAAAAGAAGGCGGACGAGGGCGCGAGAGAGAACCGGTTGGCGGCGAGCGTTAGCACTGCAAAGCCGACGTGTTTCCTCCGCTGCGGCGCTGGCTCGGTGATCAAGCGATTGATCGAGGTCATTGCGCACCGACTCAATAGTATAATCCTTAATTCTCACCGACGGCCAAGTTGACGATGCGAATTCACTCCTCCTTTGACGATCAGCACCGCCGGCGGCGAGCGGCGGCGGACCAGCCGTATCGACGTTTGTTGCGGTTGGTGCTCGCCATGGTGCTGGTCATCGCGGTGATGCGTCAGGCCGCCAACCCGCGGATCTACGAGGTGTTCTTTACCGCGCCACCGCCCGCCGTCGACGCCGCGCTCGCCGGGACAGCGGCTCCTGATTCCCCGCCGCCAGCGACCGCTGGCGATGAAGCGGCAGCCGCGGATTTGCAGGTCGGGCAGGTCATCGATCAAACCGTTGCCGAACAAGACGAAGCAACCAACCGGCGGCTGATGCAGTGGTTGGCCGCAGCGCACGCGACCGCTCAGCGGACATCCGAGGATACCGCTGCCCAGACGCCGGTTGCTGGACCTTGGCCTGATCGAGCGGACCTGCCCGCAGACGTGGCCGATATCCTGGAAGCGGTCTCGCGGGCAGCCGACCTGACGCAATCCGAGCCGTTTCCGTGGGCACGGCTTCAGGAGGCGCTGGACCGCTGGGCCCTGCAGCGAGTCGACTCGGCCGCCGTTTGGAAAGCCGCTGATGCGCTCGCCTTCTATCGGCTGCTCGAAGAGCCAACTCCCGCCTGGCTGGCTC
>CALELC010000402.1 GCA_937904535.1 uncultured Planctomycetaceae bacterium | reverse complement strand
GAGCCGATTCGCCTGCTGCCGGTCCTGCTCCAAACCCGATAGGTCGACCAGACTGAGAATCACCCCTTGGCTGTGCGAGCCGTCCCACCATGGCAGCAGCCGCGTCAAAAACGCCTGGTCGCTGCGCGGTTGGCTCATCTCGAAGGTCTCCGCCGTGCCGGTGTGCGCAACCCGGTTGAGCCGTTCCACCAAGTTGTTCTGGCCGAGGGTGCCCACGAACGTCTGCATGTGCCGCCCGACATCATGGGGCAGCAAGCCAAAAATCCGCCCAGCCGGCGCGGTAAAAAACCGGATCTTCAAATCGGAATCGAGGAAAATAACCGCTAGATCCGCTGCTTCGAAAAACCGCTCCCACTGTCCAACATCGCCCGCACCGGTCGGAAAAATTGCCGCCTCGCGACTTTCCAAACTGGTTGTGGCCAACGCGTCGCTGGCCGCTCGCGACGGCGAGGCGATCCTCCGGGGATCGATAAACTGCTGCTCGGCCGTCTCGATCGTGATCGAGTAGAACAGGGAATCATCCTGGCTATGCGGCACCGGGGTGACTCGGGCATAGATCATTCGTTCGGTCCCGCTCCGCGGT
Organism: uncultured Planctomycetaceae bacterium; assembly: GCA_937904535.1. GTDB lineage: Bacteria > Planctomycetota > Planctomycetia > Pirellulales > Pirellulaceae > UBA6163. The sequence continues at coordinate 3,972 of CALELC010000402.1, read as the reverse complement.
ACCGATGCATCGGGCAGCAGCCAATCCTCCACAGGGATGGCTTCCGTCACCACGGCTTGCCGGGTCGCAACACAGTGGGCTAAAGCGTTCGCAACCGGCACCCGCAGTGGTTCGAGCAGCAAATCGACCACATCCTGAGAGGGTCGCCGCGCCGAGAACCGCAGAAATCGGTCGGCATCTGAAAACGTGTCGACCACACAACGTCGCTGATCGACCAAGATCAACGGCGGCATAAAGCGGTCCAGTAGCGTGTCGTACACGCTCAACAACAAGTCCAGCGATCGCGGTTGCTGCAACGTCGGCGAGTGCGAATCGGCCGCCGGCGTGCAGGATTGACCGGCAAGACCGGCGAGCGTGGTGGTCCGCGTCATAAACCCTTCCTTGATGACCTTCAGTCAATGTCGCTTCCTGCGGCTGGAATGACCTGCGCAAAGAATCGCCATTGCTCCGGTTTTGCAGAGTTTATACCCTGAGACACCAGCGCGCTCAAGGATTGCAGCGACGAACAAGATGCGGCATGGACGCGATCAAGCATTGCCCACACCGGGCGCAGATCGGAGTCAACCAGGCGGAGGCCAGAACATGCTTGTACTTTCGCGGCGAGAACAGGAAGCGGTGGTATTCCCAAAATTGGGAATCCGAATTGAAGTGACACGGATTCGCGGCAAGGCCGTCTCGATCGGCATCGAGGCTCCCGAATCGGTTCGCGTCTTACGCGGCGAGATCGCAAACCAAGCCGACGTCCAGGCCTCCGGCAAACCGCCCCAAGCCGTCAGCCACGGCAACGCACCGCCCGCACTCGCAAACACCAGACCTCAGAGCCAGGAGCAGACGAGTGATCGCAAACGCGAACACGAGCTGCGTAACCGGATCAACACCCTGACGCTCGCGCTGCATTTGCTGCAGAAGAAAGCGCGGCGCAACGATGGCCAAATCGACGACGCCTTGCTCAGCGGCGCCATCGACGAACTGGCGTTGATCGAAGAGACGCTGCAAGACACGCAGACTCCGGCCGACATCGACCAGATCGACAAGAAAGCTCGTCTACCGCTGGCGTTGATCGTCGACGACAATGAGAACGAAAACGCGCTACTCGCCGGCTTCCTGCGGCAATTCGGCTTCCGCGTGGCGATCGCGATGGACGGCCAAGCGGCGCTGCGGCTGATCGAGCAATCGGCGAAATTGCCGGACATCGTGCTGCTGGACATGAACATGCCGGGGCTCAATGGCCGCGGAACGATCGAAGCCATTCGTCACAATCCCAAGACACGCAACATGCGGGTGTTCGCTGTCAGCGGCGAATCACAGGAGTCCTGCGATGTGCCCGTGGGCAGCGACGGAGTCGACCGCTGGTTCCGTAAACCGATCCACCCCGACCACCTGGTTCAAGAGATGACCAGCGGCTTGCGCGCAGCCCAAGTGCTCTGCTGAGCTATCCTGCCGACGATGACTCGTAGGCGGCGCACAGGGCGCCGATGACCGACGCGTGGTCGCCGCAGACGGAGTACGACAGGCCCGGATAGTCGCGAAAGCCATCCAGCGCATGCTCGTGGTACGACGCTTCGGCGATTCGCAGATAGCGTTCGCGCACAGTGGGAGCCATGTCGCAGACTCCGCCGCCGATCACCAACCGGTCATAATCGCCCATATAGTTGACCATCAACATCACCATGCCCAACGCATAGGCTTGGTCGTCGAGGAGTTCGAGCGCCAACGGATCAGCGGCGGCAGCAAACTCGCGCAGCCGCTTCGCCTTCTCTCGCGCGGTTTCGGTCGACTTCGCCAGCGGATGATCCTGCCACTGAGGCAGCGTCAAGCGATACTCCAGTTGCCGTGTTAACGCGCTGAGCGAGACCGCAGATTCGGCCGCCGAAACCGTGTTACCGATCTTCATCTGGCGGTCGTACTCGTAGCGAAACGCATGCTGTGGCAGCAGGAAGTGCCCCGCGTGACCCGCACGGCCGCGCGTCCCCCGCACCACTTTGCCATCGCGGACTTCACCGCCGCCTAACCCGGTCCCGACGGCTACGAAAAACAGCGACTGCAACGCGCTGTCCCGCGCGTCTGCTGAGAGGTCAAACCCAGCACAGCGGTGAATGTCGATCGCGCCGGAGAGGACGGCAAACTCGCCCAGTGCCGCCGCTTGGCCGTCGCCGATATATCGCACCGCGCTGGCAGGAGCGACGCCGCGAAACCGCTGCTCGAGTTCCCGGCGGATCGGATAGTGCTTCCACCGCTCGGCGCGGAGGTTAGGACTCGGCATCAGCACGCCATCAAGCGTTGCGGGGCCCGGCGTCGCTAGTCCTACGGTGAGCACATCGGCGGCGGCGGCATCGAGTTCCCGCAGTCCCCGCAGCACCTCACCGAACAGATCGGCGAGCGTCGCTTCAGGACCTTCGACGCTGCGGGTGGGGAATTGCTCGGAGAGATAGAGCAGCTTGCGGTCTAGCGTTCCGATCGCCACCGTCGACGTGGTGCCCCCGACATCGATGCCTACGTAAAATGCCACCGTGATCATCTCCTGAGGGATTCGTCGCTGCGGGTGGAAGTCTTACCTCGGCCCGACCAACCTGCCGGTCGACGCGGCCCTTTCAGCTAGGGGACAACCAGTTAGCGGCAGCGGGGCGGGCCGTTACCGACGTTTGGAATAACTCCTCGAGCGGCTGGAGGCGCGGCGCTGGGCCGCTTGCCGGGCCTGAGCCTGCAGTGCTCCGGCGGCGGCCACGGCCATCGCGCTCACCAGTACCTGAGTCATCGGATGGGTTGCGACTTGAGTGAGCCGGTTGACCGGCGGCGGAGTCCAGCGCTGTGACTTGCGGAGCCGCTGCCACAGTCCCTCGTAGTCACCCTGCCCCTCGATTGCCGCGTGCAGTTCGCCGGCCACGTCGATCGAGCCGTCGAACTCGGCTCGCTGTGACTCGAATCCTGCCGCCCGGAATCGGCTGATGATCGTGCCGACCGCTTGCAGATGCTGTGTCAACTGCGTGACCCGTTGTTGCCGCTGTCGAACTTGCTCGCTGACCTGTTCCATTTCGGTGTGCAGCCCTTGCAAGCGATCGACAATCGCATCGTCTTGAGTGGTCGCGGTGAGCTTCGCCTGCTCGGCCAAGGCGCGCGGATCGGCCTTGGCGAGCATCTGGCGAAATCGCTCGATCGCATCGTGATAGTAGGGTCCGCGCGGGTCATCGACCTGCAAGCGCTCGTTCTGAAGCGTCTGAGTCCGGCGTTCGATCTTCGCCAGCGATTCAACCAGTGTCGCTCGCTGGTCGGTTAAACTTTGCACCTCGGCGATCGTATCAGTCAGCCCTAATTCCTGCGCAACGGCATCGCGGCGGCGTTCCAATTCGTCGAGCACTGTGTTGAGCGATTGGCGATCGTCGGCGATCACTTCCCGCATGTGCTGTGGAGTCGACTTGAGAAACTCGTAACCCTTGCGAGCTTCGGGATAACCGATGTACCGGCTGAGCCACTGGTCGATTGAACGCGTGTAACCACGCGAACGATACTGCGGCGTGCCGAACCCACGGCGATAGAGGTACATGAACAACGAGCTCTGCTCGTAGCTGGGGAGTTTCCCCAGCGCATCGCGTTCGATTTCGTCGAGATTGGCTTCGGCGCGTTGCAGCGAGGCCTCGGCTTCGGCCGCACGATTGGCCGAGTCGGCAAATACTTTGTCCGTTGAGAGCGCGTCGCGGACCGCCTGCGCCAAACGCTCCTGGCGCTCACCAGCCGCATCGAGCCGGCTGTTGACGCTCGTCAGTTCCGCTTCGGACGAGTCGCGTTGGCGACCGAGTTGCTCAAGTTCAGCGACCAACCGAGCGACGTGCGATTCTTTCCGCTGCAGGACTTCGAGCACACTTTCGCGGCCTTCCGCCCAGGTGATTTCCACCGCCTGCGGAGTCAAAGCCGGCAAGTAGTGACGCGCCAGCTCCAGCAGCGCGTCACCTTTACCGGCACTGAGCTGTCCCAACT
>CALELC010000401.1 GCA_937904535.1 uncultured Planctomycetaceae bacterium | reverse complement strand
TCGTCTCGGAGAACTCAATCATCGGATCGAAACCGATGAGCAATCATTCGATCTGCGCCCTGCTGTTGAAACACCCCTGCAGTCCATGGTTCAGGCGGTTCGCGCGGACTATTCCCTCACTCCTGAAGCGATCGATCTGACCCGGATCACGGCCCAATTGTTTGATGGCCAATTGGAAGGCAACTTTCACTGGTCACGAAGTTCCGAACAGCCGCATCAGGCCAACTTGGATTGGTCGCAACTGGCGCTCCGCTGGGATGTCGGCTCGGTAACGAGCGGTATACCGGGAGAGTTGGTGCTGCGCACTCAAGGGAGACTCGCCTGGCAAGCTCCACCCGCAGCGCTGGAATTGCCAGCTGAGCATACCCTGCGAGCGATTTTGACGGTGGAAGACTTGGCACTCGCAGGGCAATCGCTCGGCAACGCCTCACTGCAGGTTCGCGCGGTTGAAGGAGAGTTAGCAGTTCGCGGGCAGGGGGCGGTGCTTGGGGGCACGTTCGAGCTGAACTCGACGAGCGAGATCCCTGCCGGAGTCGATTGGTCAGCGTGGTTCAACGGCGAGCAGAGTCCGCTTGGCTTACCGCAGCCTGAAGGAGCTGGCCCCCAGGAGGCACGGCGGAGCGCAGCGGCCGCGGTGACCGCGGAGACTGCGACCACGTTGGTAAGCCGCCCACCGGTTACCGGGCAACTGCGACTGCAAGGAGTTTCGCTGTTGCGGGTTGGGACGCTGTTGCAGCAGGTCAGTGGAAATACAACCACCGGAGCGGGCTGGACGGGCAGCGGCGATGCGATGGTGGAGTTTGATCTGGGATCGGCCGGCAGCACTGAGGCTGTCGTGACGCGCTCGCGAATCGTGTTGTCCGAGTTCGCGATCCATCGCAACTTGATTGCCCCGGCATTGGCGGTGGAGTTGCGAACCGTCGGTGACCAATTTTTTTTTGACCGGATCCGCGGGAGCTACGCAGGTGGTTCTGTTGAGCTGAACGGCCAATGGGCGATGTCGACCGGCCCACGGGAAGTGAATGTCAGTTTTTCACGCGTCGACGCCGCCCGCGCATTGATGCCGCTTACAAGTAACGCGGCTCAATGGGTTCAAGGCGATCTGTCGGGGCAGCTGCGGCTGGCGGGCGGCGATGTCCTGCGGCTCACCGGGTCGCTGGAGGGCAATCATGCGCGGCTGTTCGACTTTCCACTGGGGGCGATTCGGACCGGTCTCACCGGCGTGGTCAGCCCGGGGGCGGGCGGCTGGCAATTGCGATTTCCGAATGTTCGCTCGACCGTTGCACGCGGCCGGATTGCAGGCCAAGCGGTTGTGAGCAGCAGTGTGTCGGGGCGCTCTTTTGATTTGCGCAGTAGTTGGACGGCCAGGAGCGTTGACTTTGAGCATCTGATCAGTGGCCTATCGGCGACGCGCAGCATTGGCCAGGGAAATTTGAGCGGATCGCTGACCCTGGATGGCCGGAACATCCGCGGTGCAGCCGATTTGACCGGGCGCTTCGAAGGCACTTTGGCTGGTACGGAGGCGTCGGCGGTGCCGGGACTGAATCGCGCCCGCAGCTATCTGGGGCCGATCGGCGGCAGTTCGTTCACGTTTACTGAAGGCGACGTCCGCGGCCAGATCATTCGGGGGCTGGCGATCATCGACCGCTTAGCACTTCGCAGCGAACGTCTTCGCGTGGCTGCGAGTGGTTCCATTCGATTGGACAATTCCCGCATGAATATTGATGCGGTCGCGGCGACCGGCGATTTCTCCGTTCAGAGCCTCGCTTGGGGCGTAGCGGCGCGGCAACTGGCACTGTCTGCCTCTCCTCCGCTAGCGCTGTTGCTGAACATCAATCGCTTAATCAACGACCGGACTGTCTATCTGCGCATCGGTGGCACGCCCGGCGCACCGGTGGTGCGCGTCCGTCCCGTCGAAACGCTGGGGCAGAACGCGTTGCGGTATCTGTTGCAGGAAATCACACTTGGTGGCAGCACTTTGGCGGCGGGGACCGCTATCGATCAGTAACCGACAGCGAGGGAATGGAATCGCGACCGAATCGTCGATTGCCAGGGCTCGCTAGCTAGTTCAACAGGTGGATGACGCGGAGGCACCCGTGCGGGAGGGTGGTTGTGCCGATTATGTCTGTTTTCGCACCGCTGGCTGTCATAAACCTCACCCATCATGACGAGCGGACTCAACCGCTCCCCACCGGCTGGCCGAAAGAAGGAGAGTAGTCGAAGTGCCACGAGCAGCGTGGCCGTCGCACAAACCAGTCAAGGACGGTGAGATGATTCGCTTCCAGTTCATGTGTGCGTTGCTCGTGGCGGCGCTGTCGGGTTGCAGTTCGACCGGAGGCGGTTTTTCACTGACTCCGACCGGAAGTTTCCTGACAAACCAAACCCGCGAAGTGCTCGACGCTTCACCGCGCGCCGCAGCGCTGCCGCGTGAGCTCTCTCGCACAGTGCTGCCAGGACATTTCTTGCAACCCGGCGATGTCGTGGTCGTCGAACCGGTGCGGCTGGATAGTGATGTGCGGCTACCGGCAGACCAGCGAGTGATGGCCGATGGCACCGTCGACCTGGGCGGTTATGGCCGCGTGATCATTGCCGGGTTGACGCTTGAAGACGCTGAACGGCTGATCGAGCAGCGGATCGTGGATGCGGGAGGCGAACGGGCGCAGATCAATGTGCGACTGATCGAGGCCCAGCAGGTCTACTATGTCCTGGGCGAAGTCAACTCGCCGGGGGCGTTCCCGCTGGTGGGATCGGAAACGGTGCTCGACGGGATTTTGGCTGCAGGTGGCTTAACCAATCGGGCGTCGGCGTGTGACCTGATTTTGGTGCGGCCAACACCGCCGCCCAGCTGCCGTGTGACACTGCCGATCTGCTACCGAGCCATCACTCAACTCGGCGACACGACGACCAACTACCAACTGCAACCCGGCGACCGGATCTTCGTCGCAACGCGCACGCTGCACGAGGATCTCGCCTTTTGGCGGGCAAAACGGCCCTGCGATCGCTGCGATAAACTTCAGTGCCCCTGCCCTAGCCCAGAGGTAGGCAGCTACCAGAACCCGATCAGTGAGTATCTGCCAGGCGGCCCGATTCCCGTCGAGTTCCAAGGCGAGACGCAGCAGCGTGGCGACAGCAGTGTGAACACCTTCGAACAACTGCCACAGCCGGCACGCCGGACGCCCGTTCCATCAACCGTTCGTCCTGACGCCCCCACACAGTCTCTGGCGCCGACGGTGCAGGATGATCCGCGAGTGCCCGTTGAGCCTCGGCTTCCTGGCAGTCCCAACCGTACCACGCCGTCGCCCAACCGCACGGATGCTTTCGCGGGTGACGAGTTCTTTGATGATCAACCGTGAGCGGCCGGTCACGAGGCAACGGGGATTCGGCGGTGGATCCTCGGCGCGTTAAACCTGAGTTGCCAATGGGGAGATGAAAGTGTCGATTGGGCGCCTGCTCATTCGACTGGAGGTTGGGTTGATTTAATCACACTTTCAAGGAACCTGATCGATGAGCGGCACTCTGCAGCCCTATTTGTTTTTCTCCGGGCGTTGTGAAGAGGCGCTGGAGTACTACCGGCAGGCACTCGGGGCGGAAATTGAGGGGCTGATTCGGTTCAAGGACAGTCCCGAGCCACCGCCTCCCGGCACCTTGCAGTCCGGATTTGAAGACAAAGTCATGCATGCCTCGCTGCGGATCGGGGAGGCCCGCTTGATGGCGTCCGACGGCTGTGACGACGGGACTCAATTAAGCGGCTTTAAGTTGTCGCTCGCTCTGCCGAGCGAAGCCGACGCTCGGCGGGCGTTTGAGGCGCTGGCAGACGGAGGTCAGGTCGAGATGCCGCTGAGCAAAACCTTCTGGTCCTCCTGTTTTGGAATGCTGACCGATCGCTTCGGCGTCGGCTGGATGGTCAGCATCGCGGAGGAGCCTGCCGCCTGAGTCTGACGGTACAATAGCGATAAGTCGCCGGTGATTCCTGGTGTGCGGTCACTCATTGAGGGGACAGAGATGATTCAATCGGTTGGAATAGTTCCGGACCCTCAATTGGACTTAGTGCTGGAGCGACTGCTCGAGGTCCCGCGGATCGCGATCTGGGACGCCTGGACCAAGCCGGAGCATCTCAAGCAATGGTTTGCCCCGGCACCCTGGACCGTGGAGGAATGTGAGATCGACTTACACGCGGGCGGTGTATTTCGCACGCTGTTGCGTTCACCTGAGGGGAACGCGGTTTCGAACGTCGGTTGCTATGTTCAGGTCCTGGCTGGGCAACGCCTGGTCTGGACCACGGCACTGCGACCGGGGTTTCGACCCAATGCTGACGCCTATCTGCCAATTACCATCGCGGTGACTCTCGAAGACGAAGAGTCAGGCACACGGTATGTCGCCTTGGCCATGCACGCCGATGAAGCCGGCCGCCAGCAACACGAGGCGATGGGCTTCTACGACGCCTGGGGAAAATCGCTCGACCAGCTCGTCGCTTACGCGAGCGAGCTGTAACGATTCCCAGAGCGATTAAGCCTGGCGGGCAGCTTGGACCCGAGCGCTGATCTCAGCGACCAACCGCGGTTCGAGTGGTCCGGCCTCAGCCGCGCGCAGATTCTCAGCAAGATGTGCGGGATTGCAGGTTCCGACAATCACCGTGTGGCAATGCGGATGCGAGAGGGTGTAGCGGAGGATCAGCTGTGCGCGAGACAGATCTGCCGTCACCAGTTCATCCAATCGGGCGCGAGTCCAGACATCGTTCAGCGCCGGCCGCTGAATCTCCGCGTCCGGACCACCCTGCGCGATCCCGCCGCGGATGATGATGCCAGCACCGCTTTGAGCGGCTCGTGTGATGCAGTCGTGGTGCTCAGGCGATAGACAGGAATAAGGGATTTGAAAGGTATCGAACACATTCAAATGGATCAGCCCCGGTAACTCGGGCAGGCTGTTCGAGACTCCAATCAACCGAATCAATCCGGCCTGACGAAACTCTTGCAGGAGATCGATCAGGCCGGCGCGAACCAACGTCTCGGCGTCGCCGCCGTGAAACTGTAAGAGATCGATATAGTCGGTGCGCAGCCGCCGGAGACTGGTTTTTAGATTCTGCCGAATGACGTCTTCGTTCCAGACATGGCTGAGCTGGAGCTGCTCGCCGAGTTGCGCGTACACACAGCCGCATTTCGTGGCCAACGTGTATTCATGACGGCGCGAACTGATGAAGCGACCGATTCGTTCTTCGCTGTCGCCGTAGTCCGGCGCGGTATCGAGAAAGTTAATGCCCGAGTCGAGCATTAACTTTCTCGATACCGCGCCGGACTACGGCGCGGTATCGAGAAAG
>CALELC010000400.1 GCA_937904535.1 uncultured Planctomycetaceae bacterium | reverse complement strand
AAAATCGAGCTTTTTGCTCAATAGCGGAGACCGGACTTGAACCGGTGACACCCGGCTTATGAAGCCGGTGCTCTAACCAACTGAGCTACTCCGCCGTCGATCGTGTTGGCGTAGTGTAGAAAAGTTGCCTCCGCTGTCAATCGCAGTTGCCGCAGTTAACGCCCAATCCCCTGCAGCGCCTCGCGCAGCGGATCGCGCTCGCTCGCTGCGGCTTCCGTCGGCAAAATCGCTGGCACCGAATCGGGATTGGCGGCCTCAACAGCGGCTCGGTAAAGGTCGATCCGGCCATCGATTAGGTCCGCACCAGCCGGCAAGCGAAAGCGACCGACCGGCTCACCCGCAAACTGTGCATCTTCGACGGCTGACGGACTCTTGCCGGTCCGGTCGATCGCAATCGACTGCAACTTCCAGCGGTGCACGACCACTTCGTAACGCACCTCCGGTTCAATCCGCCGCGTGACCTCGCGCTCCGAGACGTCCCCGCGCGGCCCATAGGTGCGGTAAGTCTCATACGCTTGACCGCCGGCATCGCGCGGCAGCGTCACGTTCGCGCTGCCCTCTGCGTCAATCGTCTTCTGGCCGATCACCTGTTTGCGTTTAAGGTCGATGATCTCTACGCGCAGCGGATCGCGGGTCGAATTGACGAACTGCAACTTGGCAGCTGGCAGGGCTGGATCGGGCACCACTTCGCTGGCGATCCGCACCGAACGTGGCAACACTGGGACCGGCACCGGAACGGGGTAGGGCACTGGCGGCGGTAACCACGGTCCAATTGGCGGACGTGGATGCCAATAGGGATCGTAGGGGATGAATTGGCCCCGCGCCGGCACCGCGCCCCCTACCAATACTCCCAGCAAAATCACCGCTGCTCCCGCCAGCGAACTCAAGCGAACAGGCTGCGATCCCATGGCCGTGATCCCCCCTGAAATCATCGTAGCGCTCAGCGGAGCAAAAGTCACGCACGCGGCTAACGCGCCGCGATTTCCGCAGAAGCGATGACCCTACGGTCGCGTCTCGGCAACGCACGGATTGGTCAGTTGCCCGATGCCCTCGATTACAACGGAGCAGACGTCACCGGGCTGCAGAAAACGCGGCGGCTGACGAGCTGCGCCAACACCTGGCGGCGTGCCGGTGTAGATCAAGTCGCCCGGTTGGAGCGTCATGATCGACGACAGGTGCGCGATCAATTGGGGGATGTCGAAAATGAGCTGCGCCGTGGTCGAAGCTTGCAGCATTTGATCGCCGATCACCATCTGCACGCGCAAGTTCGAAGGATCGGGAATCTCGTCGGCGGTGACTAAACACGGTCCCAGCGGCGCGAAGGTATCGAACGATTTGCCGAGTAACCACTGGCCGCCTGGGCGTCCCTTTTGCCAATCGCGAGCCGAGACGTCATGGCCACAGGTGTAACCAGCGACGTAGCTCAGGGCATCAGCAACGGCCACGTGACGGGCGCGGCGACCGATCACCACCACTAGCTCAGCTTCGTAGTCAACTTGGCTGCTGGCGGCCGGCAACACAATGGGATCGCCATGGCCGACAAGCGCCGTGTTGAACTTGCTGAACACAATCGGCTCGGTCGGCGGCTCTGCCCCGGTTTCAATCGCATGGTCGAGGTAGTTCAGCCCGATGCAGAGGATCTTTTCGGGCGGCGGCACGGGCGGCAGCAAATTTTCGGGCACTGCCACACCTCGGCTTGAATCCGCTCGAGCGGCGGCCTGAGCAACTTCACTTAGCCGCGCGAACAGTGTCGCATCGGTCGGCGGCTGGTCCATCAGCTCGCTCAAGGGAATCAGCCGCTCGTCGAGCAGGACCGCGTACTGAGGCTGTTGTTGCGCATCGGAGAATCGGCAAAGTTTCATGGCGGTTTGACTATCAAGCTGCGGTCGTAATTAGCTGCCGATGGCAGCGTTTTCCGTGGTGAGTTTCTGGTCGACTTCGTTGCTCACGATGACGCCATAATTGATCGCGCCCAGCCAGCCGCTCATGATGATGCCGACGCTGCCGGCGTGATACATTCCGCCGATCTGCTGCGGCAGCGCACGGCTGACGGCCAACCCTTCGAACTTGGTACCAAAGCTGGCGCCGAGTTGGTGCTGAGTGTAGCGGTTGAACGTTCGCGGTGTGGCGGCTTCGACCCAGTCGATTTTGGCCCGCGCATCGGGCACATACTTTTCGAGCGCGTCGATGGTCGAATCGATCAGTTCCTGCTTGCTCGCTTCGTATTCGCTCTCCGACAGATCCGCCCAGTCGCTCCAGTTGGCATTGGTGCTGCTGACCACTGCGTAACGTCGCCGTTTGTCCGGCCGAGTATTGGGATAGTAGAAGCTGAACGTGCGGCTGGTGATATTGCGGCTGAGCAGTAAATCGGTGCGAAACACCGGCGCCGTGCTGGTAAACAGCAAATCGCCGGTCGACTCGTCGATTTCCACATCCGGCTTCATGGCCATGTAGACCTGAGTGCTGCTGTTGTTGAGCCGCACCGCTTCCGCCTGCTCGACAAAATCTTGCGATAGGGCTTCGCGACCGAGCAGATCGAACACCGTCGTGCGCAGGTTGGCGTTGCTGATCACCGCGCGACAGCGGATCTTCCGACCGTTGACCTCAACCGCCTGCACTTGGTCGTTGGCGACGTGGATCCGCTCGACATTGCAGCGAATGGCGATATCGACGTTGTTCTTCTCCAGTTCCTGCTTCATGCGGCTGACCAGGTCATCGGTTCCGCCCTGGTAGATGAACACACCCTTGCTCATGAAGTTGCTGAACACGATCCCGTAGGTGATTGCTGGATCTTCCAGTGTCGAACCGTTGGCGTAGGTGATCGGTTCCATCAGCAAGCGGACGACGTCTTCGCGGCCTGGGAAGAAACGCTCAAACAGATCACGCGTGGTCGTGGTCTGGTCGTCGTAAAAGTTCATCCCCCGCGCGGTGTCGAAGAATGCTGTGACCGCTGCGGGATCAAGGCCAAACCGCGTGGTCAACAGGTGGGTGAAGTCGGCGCGGTTAAATGTTGTGGTCAACGAGAACATCGGATTGTCAAAGCGGATGTTCTTAAGTTGAACAATCCGGTCGGCGATATCGTCGTTCCAGTAACGTCGGCACGATTTGATCATCCCGTGCGGGAAACCGTGCAGCGATATGTCGAAGATGTGTCCGCCGGGGCGCAGAAACCACGTCGCCAGTCCGCCCAGCTTGTAGTGTTGTTCGAGCAACAATACCCGGTGCCCGGCACGGCCGAGAATGTTGGCGCTCGTCATGCCGGCGAGTCCGCTGCCGATGACGACCACATCGTATTGATCTGAAACGTTTTTGAGGAAATCGCGGGCCATGGAGCGCTGAACACACAGATACGGAGTACGCCGAACGACTCGGCAAAAACAGAGGCCGCGACGCGGGCAGGCGACGACCGGCAGCAACAGGTCGAAGTGTAGCAAACCGCTGGCTACAATCGCAGGCCCGCCCGACGACAGGCAGAATTCGGATAGGACTGAAACGGAATCGCCAGCCATGAAACCCTTGACCGCAGCCGCACTGGCAGGACTCGGCGGCTGCTTACTAGTGGGGTCCGTGGTCGCCGGCACCTGCTGGGGCGAAGGTTTGTCCTCGGGCCAGCGGGTGATGACGGACCTCGCGATGCCGGTCGGCATGGGCTGGCTCGCCGCCTTCGTCGCGACGGTGTACCAGGCCCTCCGCGGCCAGCATGCGGCAGCTTGCGGCCTGGCCATGGCGTTCATCGCCATCTGGGTGTCGTTCTGCCCGCTGGTTGCTTCGCTTGCCTACCGTGTCACTGAGTTTCCGCCATTACCTCAGTCCCCCGTGACAGCGGAAGCACCTCGATTCACAGCGTTGATCGTGCTCGGCGGCGGGGCGAGCCGAAACGTTCAGGGACAACCGGAACTGCGCATCGCGGGTGAACGTCTCGGCCTGGCTGCCAAGATGTGGCACGCGGGTAAAGTGGACGCGATCATTTGCACCGGAACAGTCAAGCCGCGGCGTGTAGCCACGTCGCCACGGGACCCTGCCGTTTTTGAGCCCGATGATCCGGCGGAAGTCGGCTGTGAGATTCTGACAGCGCTCGGAGTACCGGAGAATCGCGTTTTTCGTTCACCCGGGCAAAACACGGCTGCGGAAATGCAGCACCTAGCAGCGTTTTTCGAACATCCGCCTGCTGGATTTCCCGTCGGTGATGCTCTCGGGTTGGTCACCAGCGCTTATCACCTGCCTCGCGCACTGCGGCTAGCGGAGCCGCTGGGTTTACAATTTTCACCGCTGCCCAGCGACTCGCGAGGAAAAGTCATCAAACAGCGCGGGATCGGGATTGTGGTTCCCAACGCCTCCGCTGGCGAATCGATCGCGACCCTGGCAAAGGAGTGGCTGGCACGCGTTGTCCGGCGATAGAAATCGCTGATGACGTCGACTTTTGCGTCTCAGCGTGTCAACAGCAGGGCCAATGAGTAAGCGATTTCAACCAATGCCTGCTCGATTAACGCGGCACTTCCAAGGTGATCGCCGAGACCAGGCAACGAAAGCGCAAACACGATCAACAAAAGGATCACCACCAACAGCAAAGTCGGGTCGCTCTCACGGCAACGAGCGCGGCGCCACGTGGGAAACCATGACATTTTTGGCGGCGGCGTCAGATCCTGCAGACGTCTGAGCCCAACCTGCACATGTCCATCCGGCGCACAGTACAACCACTGCGGCCAAACCTCGCTCCGTTCGTCGGCCGACTGCAAGACCCATCGCGGCCCCAGGCGCAGCTTCGCTATATGCTGCGGTTGCACTAATACCGCGAATCCATCGATCGACGCTTCATGAAGTTCAACCGGTACTTTGGTGCCGGAAAAATGCAATGTTGCCGCCGACCTTTCCAGTGGAACAGGACAACGAAAGAACCGCTGCTCCGGGCGGTATGGGTCCTCCCAATGTCTCTCCGACGCGGTTTCGTAACCATCACGCATGATGACATTTCGATGGGAGCGCAGGGATACGAAGAAGTCGAGCAGCGTGAACGGTGAACGGAGGTAGAAGAATAGAAATCAGCGAAGTCGTTCCGCCTCAAAATCCCGATTCATGAGCGCTCTTGTCAATGTCACCTGACGAGAGCATCTTGCAGCGAGCGGGAAGCAAAGGCAGAGACGCCACTGAGCCAGTCCGCTGGCGGTCGATCGCGCAAGACTAGCCCGCAAAACCTGCAGGACAGTCGATTTTGTCAACTTGATGGCTAACAACCTAGTAGTTATTCATCTCGATGGCTGACCATACTCATTATTCCGATTAGTTGGCTTCTAACCATTCAACGGAATTGCACGGTCGCCGGGCGCATCCGATGGCAACCATTTCATGAGCTGCGCAATTTGCCCTGAGGCCTCATAGGTCGGGTCGACCAGCAATGATCCACCTAGCAAAAATCCTCGATTGAAGCATTGCTTTTTTGATCCGCCAACTAGGATGGGGGTGCGCAATAACCAACGTGGCAGGGAATCCCCATACTTGTATGGACGCCATCGCATGCTCGCAACCCTCGAAGCTGTACGTACAGCGTTTCGCATCTATCTTGCTTCACTTCGCTTAGCCACAGCGCTCATCGTCTGCAGCGCGGCGTTGATTGTCGCCTATCAATGGCTCAGTCTCGTCCCTCATGCGCCTTACATTGAGATTGCTGACACCTTGGAAAGTGTCGACCGCTCCGACTCTTCCACCCTCTTTCGCACAGCAACTTTCACGCTCGTGATGCTGGTGATCTACACCTTGCTGATCGCCCGGGCGATGAAACCTTCGATCTTGGTGCAGGTGATGCCGGATCGCGTGCGTCAAGCTTTGGATGCTCTGACCGAAGGACTGCTGGTGTTGGACGAGCGCGAAAACATCTTGTTGGCCAACGAATCATTCACACAAACGGTCGGCCTCCCTGCAAAGGAGTTGCTGGGTCGTAATGCTGCAACCTTGCCCTGGGTCACCGATGAACCGGCGAGTGCTGATGATTTTCCTTGGCGGCGTGCACGGGTTGCCAATCGGCCGCAGAGCAACCAGATGATGCGTTATCGAGGGCGCGATGACGTTCAGCGGATCTTCTCGATCAACTCCGCACCGATTTTGTCGTCTGCTGGTGGTAACCGCGGCACACTTGTCACGCTCCGCGATGTGACCCAGCTCGAGGGCAATCGCTCCGAGCTTGAAGCGATGTTGGCGATGATCAAAGAGAGCCGAGATGAAATCAGTCAAAAGAATCGGGAGCTGCAGATTCTCGCCACGCAGGACGCATTAACTGGCTGCTTTAACCGCCGCGCCTTTTTTGAGCGATTTGATGCAGCATTTGCCTCCGCCAGAGCGAATCAGCTGCCTCTGGCATGTTTGATGGTCGACAATGACCATTTCAAGAGCGTTAACGATACCTTTGGACATCCTGTCGGTGATGAAGTTCTGCGGCGTGTCGGAGAGATTCTTCGGCATCTGCATCACCCACCGATGGCAGCTTGCCGGTTTGGCGGAGAAGAGTTCTGCATCCTTTTGCCCGGTTTATCGCTCGCTCAGGCACGCGATGCCGCGGAGACGATCCGTCGTGAGGTTGCGGCGATACGCCTGCCCGGCCTGCCGTCGCTGCGGCTGTCGGTCAGCATCGGGGTGTCGGATCTCAGCTTCCACGCAACGGAGCCGCAAGCGCTGATCAATCAGGCGGATGCTTGCTTGTATGCCGCCAAGCGAGCGGGGCGAAACTGCGTCGTTGTCTACGATCCGGCAGTGATTCGTATGCCACGCCAGGGGAGCAAAACACGTAAAAAACTCACTGTGGCGGCCCCAACCACGATGCCGGCAGACGTGATTTCAGCGAGTGCCCCGGCTGTTAAGTCACTCGTTTCCGCACTTGCATTTCGTGATGCCGATACCGCCCAACACAGCCGCCGCGTCGCCGACCACTGCTTAAGAATGGCAGCGGGACTCTTGCCAGCACACGAACAGGCGGTCTTAGAGGTCGCCGCCCTGTTACACGACATCGGCAAAATCGGGGTACCAGACCACATCTTGCTGAAGCCGGAGAGTCTCACGAGTGACGAGTGGGCGCTGATGTCGCTGCATGATCAGATCGGTGTCGAGATCGTCGAAAATCTGTTCGATTCGCCGGAGTTGCTGTCGATCATCCGTTACCACCACTGCTTCTTCGGAGGCCAGAGCCGCACGGCCAGTTGTCCGGTGGGCGAGGCAATCCCATTGTCGGCGCGAATCCTTGCGGTGGCGGACAGCTACGATGCGATGGTGGCCGACCGCGTGTATCGCAAAGGCCGCAGCCATGACGCAGCGGTCGAAGAACTGCGCCGCTGTTGCCATAGCCAGTTCGACCCAGCGTTGGTCGAGCGCTTTGTGCAAACATATGAACCCAACCTGCCTGTTTGGAACACGCCGCCGGTCTGCAGCGTTCAAGTGCAAACCGTGCACTTTGGAAAGCAAGTTGATCGCCTCGCGGCCGCCATCGCTTCGCAGGACTGTTCCTCGCTCCGCGAGCTAACCGGCCGCGTCCGCAAAATCGCTCGAGCGCAACACCGCGACGATATTGTTGATCTGGCGGAGCGGCTAGAAACTCGAGCAGCCGATGAAACCGAGTCCTGGACGGAAGTCTTACAGGAATCCCAGCAATTGATGCGACTCTGTCGCGACGCCCAGACCGAGTTGGTCGGCAGCGGGTAAACCTCACGAGGTCGTCCAACGGCGAGCGACCGATCTTCACGGACCCTCGAGAAACATCCCGGGAAACCCGTGGTGCTCGCTTGCAAGGTGAGTCGTCGTTGTGGTGTTCGGCCTCCTTGTGGTCGGCCTCAATCATCAGACCCAGCAGAACCGTTACGTCCGCTACAGTCGCTTACTTTTAGCACGGGTTCGAGCAGGCGCTGATCCGTGGTCGATGACTCCTAGCAGAGGCGAACTGGCCTCGGCTGAAGCACGGAACACAACCTCCCCACTGAATCGCAGACCCTCCCACAACCTCGGCCACTCCCGCGCTCAAGTGACGAGCAGGAATGGCTGCAGGTGTCTGCTTCGCAGTGTTCCGTGCTGAGTGACCTCCTCCCACTTGCACCTAGGCGAGATACGATCCATGTCCCATTCCAATCTGCTGTCAGCGGACGACACGTTGCTGATGGACTTTCCGACCGCTGACCCCGATGGTGACCTGCTCGCAGACCGTCGGAAGGCACCTCGCAAGACGGGCGAAGCGGCTCAGTCACCGCTGGAGACGTACCTCCGCGAAATCAACGAAACAGCTCTGCTCACCGCTGCCGAAGAGCTGGAACTCGCCACGCGAATCGCTCAGGGCGACGTGCGTGCCCGCGACCGGATGGTGCGAGCCAACCTGCGGCTGGTGGTCAACATTGCCCGCGGCTACACCGGCAAAGGCCTCGGGCTGCAGGACTTGATCGAGGAAGGCAACCTGGGGCTGCTGCGTGCGGTCGAAGGATTCGACCCCACCGTCGGCACGCGGTTCAGCACCTACGCCAGCTACTGGATCAAACAGTCGATCAAGCGAGCCCTGATCAACAGCTCCAAGACGATCCGCATTCCCGCGTATATGGTGGAGTTGCTAAGTAAATGGCGGCGGGGCACGGCACGACTGAGCGAGGAACTTGGACGCACCCCGACGCAGGAAGAGATCGCCCGCGTGCTAGGACTTCCGAAGAAGAAGCTACCGATCATTCGCAAAGCGATTCATATCAACAACAGCACTCCGCAAAGCGATCAGAGCGAATCGGGGTGGTCGCTCGGCGATATGGTCACCGACGAACGGCTCAAAGCCCCGGATGAAGCGCTCCTGGATCACGACATCCTCTGTCATGCCATGGATCTGCTGGAAGGCCTGGACGAACGCGAAGCGACGGTACTGAAGCTGCGGTTTGGGCTCGACGGCTGCGAACCTCACACTTTGAAAGAGATCGGCGTTACCTTGGGCCTGACCCGCGAGCGTGTCCGACAAATCGAGACCGAGGCATTGCGGCGGCTCGCTGATGGGCTCACCGACCCGCGCGAACGGATGATCGGCTAACCCCAGGCCCTGCAGCCCGTACGAGTCGTCCGGCGAACAGGGACGAATGCCGACAAGGCACAGCGTCAAACCCGGTCAAATCCGCGCCAGTGAGCGGACCCAGGTCAGAACCGACTTTGGATCCGCTTGGCCGCGGAGTACGGGATAACCGAGTTGTTCCAGGCTTCCCGCCCAGCCTGGCTCCTCGTCGCCTGGAGCAGCTGACGGCAGCCAGAGTTGCAGCGGCGCTGCCGGATCGTTCTCGCGCAGTCGAATTGCCGGTGGACGGACTGCGGGCGAAACGCTCAGACCGGCAAACGTTCCCGGTCGGAGGATCGCCGACGCCATGGCCAGTGAACTCCCTGGCCCTTGCGCCACACCGCCGAGCGCCTGCATCAGCGGCTCCACCGGATGCGACTGACGGATCACCGCCGCAATTCGCTGCGGCACGTCAAGCTCCTCAGGCGTCCAGCGCGCCTCGTCAGCCGGTCCGACGACACACACAATCACTCCGAGAGCCTGGGCCGGCTGTGCCCAAGCGGCTAGCAATTTCTTCAGATCCGCTTCACCGGGATCGGCGAGCAGAATGATCAGCCCCAACCGCGAAGCTGCGGCAGCGGTCTCCGGTTCGTCTGCAGCTTTCGCGGGCGGTGCAAGAATCGCAGCCGGATTGCTGATATCGGGTAGGTCAAAATCCGTCACTTCCCACCCCGCCTCGTCCAGCGGTGCGTAACGGAGCGACTCCGGCAAAGCATCCTCTGGCAACTTGCCAAGCGGCTGCGTCTTGAATGCGAGCTGGAGCGTCTCCTCGCCACGGACCACCGACCACTTCAGCGGTACATCGGGATCAGCGGTGAACACCTGCCGACGCAGCGAAGGGAGCTCACTCAGGTCACTGTCCGCGAGCGAGTGGATGCGGTCACCCACGGCAAATTGTCCATCCGCAGGCGTTCCCTTCATCACACCCGTGACGACAATCTCGGCGGCTGGCGCTGCTGCTTGTTTGTCTTTGATGATCGCTTCGGCTGTGATTCCGATCTGCTGCGGGACCAGTGGCGGGATCGACTGCGTCAACTGCAGCGATTTCTCGAGCGTGTCATCGCCACGCTTGACTCGCAGCGAAACATCTGTCCCAGCGTCGAGCGGTCCCAACAATTGTTTGACCTCGCGCTGACTACTGACCGGCACGCCGTTGATCGCAGTGATCTGATCACCTGCTTGCAAATCAGCTCTGGCCGCAGGCGAGCGTGGACGAACCGCCGCGACTTCGGTCGACATGACGTAGGGATCACTATCCCGCGCGACAATCCCGGCGAGACCCGGATGAACATCCTTGCCCTCGATCAGCTGTGGCAACCGTTGCTGGATATCACCGGTGGGAATCGCAAACGCAATCCCCGCGTCATACCAACCGGTTTCATCCTCTGCTCCCCCATCGGGAACCATCGGCACGATGATCCCCAGCAGCCGCCCATACAGATCGATGAGCGGACCGCCATAAAATCCCGATGAAACCCGCGCGTCGGTCTGCAACGCTAGCCCCCAGTTGCGCCCCGTCGCGCTGAGGATGCCCGTTGAAACGGCAGGTGACTGGCCATCGGAGTGGCGGCCGACCGCGATCACGCTCTGACCGACCGTCGGCTGAACCTCCACAAACTCCACGGGGTCCGCACCGGTATCCTCGTTGGCGCGAAGCAGCACGAACTGCCGCGAGTGATCTCGCGCGACGACTTCAGCGACGACGCGCCGCCCGTCCGGAGTGACCAATAAAATCGAAGTGGGATTCCCGCGAACGACCATCGACGACGCGATGAAGTGCCGCTGATCATCAATCGCCACCGCCACGGTCGGCGCATCCTCGGCAACTTCACTGCCGGCAGACTGAGTCACACCGACCAGTTCGACGCGCAGCACCGCATCGGCGACTCCCGCAACCGCCTGACGAATTGCTTTGGCGCGTGCCAGTCGCAGATCGAGCGTGTTTGCATCCTGAGCGCTCACCGGACCGCAAACGGCCACGCCCAACAGCCACACCCACAACCAGTGACGTAGCGGCGACCAACGTGGGGACGTTTCAGCAAACGCGGCAGTATTCATAAACAGAGAGCTTGGCTGAAGTGGACTTAAGGTTGCAGCGTGACCGAAACGATCTGCGCCCCGCGCTGGAGCGTGAGGACGACGCGGTCGCGGCGATCAATCCGGCGCAGCGTTTCGCGGAGCCCCTGCTGGCTGCCGATCCGCGTATTGCCGACCAGCAAAATCAGATCATCTGGCCGCACATCTGCTCGCGCCGCAGGCGAGTCCGCTCGCACGCGATCGACGAACGCCGGAGTGTGCTCCAGCACGTCGGGGATCAGATCGAGTCCCAGCGACTCGGGATGATGCGACCGGTCCCGCGGGAGCGGCGGGGACTCGGTGTCGCTGGCTACCACCGTGCGACCAGCGATGATGTTGCCGATCGCCTCACGCAAGGCACTCGACGGTAAGGCGTAATTCAGCCAGACTCCGGCCGACGCGTCACGCAACTCTTTGCCAAGCATGCCGATCGCCCGTCCGTCGACACTGACGACCGCTCCACCGGCAGCGCCGGGGTTGTTCGCAACCAAGTCGAGGATCAGCACCGTACCGGTGTAGGGCGTCTTGAATGTGCCGCGGCGTGCGTCCAGCCGCGAGATTGCCGAGACACTGCCGTGCATCACGCTCGCCGGTTCACCGCCGCTGGCGATGCCAAAGAGATTGCTGACCGCGAGAATGGGATCGGCCAGTTCCGGCAATGATTCAGCTAACTCTAAGAAAGGCAGATCGCCGGCGTCGATCTTCAGCACGGCCAGTTCCAACCGTGGCTCAAAACCGACGATCGTCGCGTTCAATCGCCGCCCATCATCGAGAACCACCACCGGTTCAACATCCAGGACGTGGCTCCAGGCGGTCGCGATGTGGCCGTCGGGCGAAACCAGAAAGCCGCTTTGGTATGCGACCAATCCACCGCCACCGGCGCCATAAACTTTGACCGCCGCTCGCTGGGATTTCCGGACCAGCACACCGAGGTCAGCTTCATAGGCATAAGTACTCGTCGGCGCGGCGGCGAGGCCCACCAGCCACGCGATCGCGAGCACTCGCAAACAGCAGGGCAAACACTGCATCATGGTTGTCCCTCTGCTGTAGGTCCCAACTCCCAAGTTTCGACTCGCAACTTCAGCAGCGATTGCGTGCCGTAACGGAGCTCTAAATGCGTGGGCGGTTGTGCCGGATCAGTGCCCCATGTGACCAATAACTCCGCGGGATCGGCATCGCGGTCGGCCGTCACTTCGATTGCTTCGAGTGCCCCGGATTCCGGGTGCAGCAGCCACGCGGCTTCAAGTTCGCCAGCTACACCGATCAGGCAGTCGCGTAACGGTCGCTGGCCCAGCAGCGGCACCTGGCCCCGATAGTAACACTCGCCGTAGCCGGCAGGTCCTTGGACGAGCAGCGCTCGCCAAGCCTCCAAGCATGCGAGCAAGCCCGAAGCGTTACCGGCAAGAACGCCGTCATAGAGTTCGCTCGCCTTTGAGGCTTGCACGGTGCGATCACCGACGATCAGCGAATAACTGCCGTCACCGATTTGCAATTTGACCGGCCGCGCCGCTTCGTCATCGCTGACCCCCTCCACACGCCAGACGACGCCTGGGGTGCTGGCAACCTTCTCTCCGCCGTCGGCAGTAGCCACCGGGGGGAACCGCCGGCGCAGGGCGTCGACCAGGGCTTGTTGCTTGAGCCGATTGGGCTGGTAGTTGGCGTATCCGCGCCGGGCTTCAAACAACTTCGCCACCGCCTCGGGTATCGCCCCGGTTGGCTCAGCGCCCGGAGGACGCTCATCGCCGCGAGGTTGATCATCTTCGCCGGATCCTTCAGCAGGTTTTTCGGAGCCGTCGTCCGGCTTCGGCGCATCGGGTACAGGCGGAGGCGGCGGCAAGGCAGCCGCCATTTTGGTCAGCAATTCATCGAATCCATGCAGATTTGCCAGTCGTACCAGCGTGGATTTGCGTTCCCCACGGTCGAGATAATCAAGTTTCACCCGCCACTGCGGCGGGAGCGTCGCCAGCACGTTCTGCACCTCGTTAGCCGTACTCACGCTGCGACCATCGATCTCCAAAATCGTGTGCCCGTAGCGGAGGCCACGGCGGTAGGCATCGCTGGACTGCAGGATATTGCTCACCCGTGCCCCGCCTTCGGCATCGGTAGCGACCGTGGCGCCGAGGGTCGCGTGGTCAAGAATCCGACCGCTTCGCAGATCGCCCAGAAAGTTCTTCGCCTGATTGATCGAAATCGCGTAGCCGACACCGACGTTGACGCGACCGCGTTTTTCGAAGGACGCTCGGCCAACGATTCCCAACAGCCGCCCCGAATCGTCGAACAATGGCCCACCGGAATTGCCCGGGTTGATCGACGCATCGGTCTGCAAGCAATCCGCATATTCCAGCAATGTTCCGGCCGGGTACTGATACCGCCCCACGCCGCTGAGAATTCCCCAGCTGACCGACGGCTGGAGGTTCGTCGCCAACAAAAACGGATTGCCGATGACCATGCACCACTGGCCGACCGTTGCACGGCGACTGTCAGCCATCTCGGCATAGGGAAAATCGTCACGTCCAAGCAACCGGATCAGCGCCAGGTCGCCGACCGGATCAATGCCAATGATGACGGCATCATAAATCCGCCCATCGGACAGTCCGCAGCGCATGTAAGTGCCAGCGGGACTGGTCACGTGAAAATTGGTCAGCGCGTACCCATCGGGCGAAATCAGCACGCCGCTGCCTCCGCCACCGCCGCCGGGAACAAAGATACTCACGGTGGCCGGCAACGCCCGTTCAACCGCTTCGATGCGTCGCCGTTCGGCTTCTTCCAGCCGCGGATCGAGCTCAACGGCAGGGCGATTTTCCGCCGCTGGAACCTCCGCCGTCGGCGCCGCCGAGTTGCGGCTGTCGGTATCCGCCCCGCTGGCCGAGCTTGGCAAACCGCCCGCCGATGCCCCGAGCAGAGCAACAGCACTCGCCGTGCGGATCAGCCTGGCCACCGCGGCTGAATCGATCAAAGCACAACACTTCATTTGGTCATTCTAATTTGGCGAACTCGTACCGTATCACCCAGGTCGCTGTCGCCGTTACTGTCGACCTCCAGCCGCACGCGCCGCGCGCCGTTAAGCGGCAACTCAAAGCCGCGCGGTGCCGGGTCGTTGACGTCGAGCGTTTGCTCCCAGACCGGTTCAGCATCCAGCAACACTCGCACCACACAACTGCCGCCCGCCGAAACCTCGGGATCGTACTCGACACTTCCCAACAGCATCTGGCTGCCGTCGCTGACGCGATATTCGACGTGCGACTTCGACCGCAGAATCAAATCGCGATCGTTTACGGATTGGGGCCCGAACCAACGCCCGGCGAGCTCGCGCGACAAGCCGATCGAAAGATACGGCGCGTAGGACGTTTCGACCGGGGGCTGCGCCGCGAGAAACTCGACGGCACCGCTGAACTCCATCCGGCGAATGCGGTCCAGCGGCAGGCGATGTGTCAGGTCATTTCCCAGGTTCAACTCAACCTCGGTGTCGCTACTTAGACCGAGTGACGCGACGATCCACCGCGAGCCATCCAGATCGTCGATCGTTACACTTCCCTTTGCCGTGGCTTGAGGGTCGTCGCTCGCGCTGGCAAACAACAGCCCTTCCAGCCGTGACACCGGCGCTTGAATCGTGTCGCCGTCGAGATCAAAGGCAACACTTTCGTTGCCGATCGACAGGACGATCCCCGCTACCTCGTCGATCGCATCGCCTGGGCGGCGAATGACCAACGCATCGGCAGCCCGAGGGCGTTCGACCAGTCCCAACCACTGCGGATCGACTGCCGTCGATGGAGCGCGCAAGCGAATCCAGCGGAGTTGCTTGAGCGGCACGCTCAGCGGCGTTTGCCCACGAACCGCAAGCAAAGCATTGGTGCCTTCGGTCGTGACGGTGTGGAGAGCGATCCGCGATCCGCCCGCCAATCCGGCTCGCACAGTGGGCGGGGGAGAGCTGCTGGCGCCAAGCCGTTCGATTGACAGCACTTGATCGAGCGCGATTACCTGCTCCGCCGCGCCGGCTTCACCGCCAATCCGCAGGTCCGTTTGGCCGATCGCCTGCAAAGGCCCTTCGATCGTGCCGCCGTCGAGCGTGGCGACGCGGACGTTGATCACGGCGAAGGTGGCGACCGCGCAGAACGTTAACCAACCCATCAAGCACTCCCGAATGAACTCTCACAGCCCCCGCTCCGCAGCCGGCGACATGTCTGCATTGTACGTTGTCGGCGCATTGTAGGTCGCAGGCAGGCCGCTGTCTTTGCCGGACGCGTCCCCGACTGCATGGCGGTACCGTGCCGATCCGAACGATCCCCGGCTCGAGAGTCGTCCGTAGCGAACACCACGCCTGCAGCAATGGTTGCATTCGTTGCCGTTCCCACGTCCTGGGCTGGCACGAAGGCGGCAGCGCTGACCACAATGTCGATCACCAATGTCACGCCGTGCTTACGGCCGTCCACTCTGGCCTGTTCACTGGATACCATGATCGCTGACGCACCTGTATTCCCGACCACGCTGACCCATTTCGCCGGCCAAGAAATCGCTTCGCTGGTCAAGCAGTTCGGCACCCCGCTGTATGTATATGACGCAGCAATGCTCGCCCGGCGGATTGCTGACCTCGCAGCGTTTGATGTGGTGCGTTACGCCCAGAAGGCCTGCAGCAATCTGGCGATGTTGGACCGTGCCCGCCGAGCCGGAGTGGTGGTCGACGCGGTGAGCGCCGGTGAAGTGCGTCGCGCGCTGGCCGCGGGATTTAACCCCCATGGCGAGGTCCCCGGCATCGTCTACACGGCCGACATCTTTGACCGAGAATCACTCGATCTGGCAGTGGAGCACGGGCTGCATGTCAACTGCGGCTCGCCCGACATGATCGATCAACTCGGCGAGCGGCGTCCCGGAGCGGAGATCACGCTGCGGATCAATCCGGGTTTTGGCCATGGACACAGTCAGAAAACGAATACCGGCGGCGAGCAGAGCAAGCACGGGATTTGGCACGAACAGATCGACGAATGCCTGCTGCGCGCCGACCGCTACGGCGTGACCGTGACCGGCCTGCACATGCACATCGGCTCGGGCACTGACCTGGAGCACCTCTCGCAGGTTTGCCAGGCGATGGAGCGCACCGTGGCGACCGTCGGTCGCACGGTGAAGACGATCAGCAGCGGCGGCGGCTTACCGGTTCCGTACAAGAGCGGCGATTCGTTCATCGACCTGCAGCAATACTTTGAGTTGTGGGATGCAACTCGCAACCGCATCAGCGAATCGCTGGGGCATCGCGTGCGACTGGAAATCGAGCCGGGCCGGTACCTGGTCGCCGAGGCCGGGTGCTTGATCGCCGAAATCCGCGCGGTCAAGCGGATGGGAGCCAACCGGTTCTACCTACTCGACGCCGGCTTCAATGACCTGGCTCGTCCTGCCATGTACGGCTCACATCACCCGATCGCGGTCTGCCCTCAGGACGGCTCGACTCATGATCGCCCTGAAGTCGACGTGATTGTCGGCGGTCCGCTGTGCGAGTCCGGCGACATTTTCACGCAGCAAGAAGGGGGCTTCGTGTGCAGCCGCCGCCTGCCGATCGCCCATGTCGGTGATTACGTGGCAATCGGCAATGCCGGAGCTTACGGGTTCGCGATGAGCAGCAACTACAACAGCAAGACCCGTGCGGCTGAAGTGCTGATCGAAGACGGTCAGGCAAAGTTGATCCGCCAGCGAGAGACGTTTGAGGATCTGGTTCGCGGTGAGATGATTCCGGACTGAGTCGCCATCGCGCTCAGCGTCATGTCGCGGCGAATGACTGTTCACTAGCAGCAGAACCCAGCGCCGCGTCATCCGTGCCGCCGGGATTTCCTTTTACCTGGGACAGCAATGCGCCCATTGGACCGCAGCGACACCCGATCCAGTGCCGAATCCCGCTTGATCGTGATCCACGATCAGCTCCAGGATTGTCCCTACCTGCCCAAGGCCATCGCGCGGATGCCGCTGCGATTGCCGATCGGCGAATTGGACGGGGCTGCACTCGATTCGCTGCTGGCACTCGGTTATCGGCGCACAGGCGACTTCCTCTATCGCACCCAGTGCCCGATGTGCCAAGCCTGTGAACCGACTCGCTTGGTCGTTCAGCAGTTCGACTGGAGCCGCTCGTTTCGTCGCGTGCTCCGGCGCGGCGACGCCGATCTGGCCATGAGCATCGGCCCGCCCCAGTGCGACGCAGAGCGGATCGAACTGTTCAATCGCCACCGCCATGTCCGCGGCCTCGCCTGCGACGATGAGCCGGTCGATGAGCGATCCTATCGCGCCTTTTTGGTTGAAAGTTGCTGCGAATCGATCGAATTGACCTTCATCTACCAGGGGCAACTCGTGGCGGTCGCAGTTGTCGATGTGGGCCAGGATTCGCTGTCCGCCGTGTACACTCATTTTGATCCCCAGTTGCACCGCTACAGTCTCGGCACGTACGCCGTCCTCAAACAGATCGAATACGCGGCAGCCACCGGTCGCACCTACGTCTATCTCGGAATGTACGTGGCCGCCAATTCCCACCTGAATTACAAGTCTCGATTTCAGCCGCAGCAGCGGTTGGTGCAGGGGAAGTGGCGGGCAGAAACGAGAAATTAGAAGTCAGCAGCGAGAGGCTAGAAGTCAGCAGCGAGAAGTCAGAGAACAGGTCGAGCGAGGCGCGCGCGGTTGCAGCACACTCACTTCCGGCCTCCGGCCGGTTTCAACCAACAACGCTCAACCACCCACCACCCACTCCGCTTCCTTTCCCCCAGTGGCGATTTGACGCATCTACCTGCCCGTGTGCGAGAACGGATTTTTTGTATAACTTGACGCTCTAGCACAGTTGACTCCTCGCTCTTGCCCTCGCGGTCCCCGGCCCCTCGAAAACGATATGGCATCCACCGAAGCGCTTCTGGAAACTCATGATTCCCATGGTCACGACCACGACCATGACCATCCTCCCTTTCTGGCGCACCACTTCGACACGCCGGAGCAGCAGTTCGATTCCGGCAAGCTCGGGATGTGGCTGTTCCTGGTAACGGAAATCCTGTTTTTCAGCGGGTTGTTCTGCGCGTATGCGATCTATCGCTGGCTGCGGCCCGAAGTGTTCATCGGCTGCAGCGAGTTCCTCAACACCAAGCTCGGGGCAATCAACACCGGCGTGCTGCTGTTCAGCTCGCTGACGATGGCCTGGGCCGTCCGCTGTGCCCAAACCGAAGAATACAAGAAACTGACCGGAATGCTCGCCGCGACGCTGTCGTGCGCGATGGTGTTTCTCGGTGTCAAAGCGGTCGAGTACTCGCACAAGATCGACCTCGGTCTGCTGCCACCCGCGTTCTACAGCTACAACCCCCACGCTCCGCATCACGAAGGCTTGTCGCCTTACTTGGTCTACATGGCGACTCCGTTTGCGATCGGCTTGGTTGGATTGATCCTGTGGTTCTTGGTTTCGAAGGCCAAAGGCAATCAGTTCGCGGTCGATGTCGCCAAGCCGATGATCGTCGTGTTCCTGTTTTTCTTTGTCGGAATCGGGCTGGGACGAGTGCTGGAATCGGGCGATTCGCACGATGATCACGCCGCCGTGGTGCATGCTCACGACGAGGCTGAGGCGCACGCTGACCGGATGACCGGCCACGGCGTAGACAATCCCGTGACCCGGCAGGGCACGACGGGCGATGCTGGACTGCTGCAGCGTCTGGCCGCCGATGATGCGAACACCGGGATCCGCAACGATATGCAAGCGCGTGAGCGTCAGGGAATCGTCGCCGGCACCGGCGTTGTTCCCCGCGGCGCTGAAATCGCCACACCGATCGACGGCGTTCCAGTCGAACTGAACACCCGCAGCCAAGCTGGTGTGTTCTTTGGCATCTACTACTGCATGACTGGTCTGCATGCGATCCACATCATCGCCGGCATCATGGTGCTAACCTGGTTGCTGGTCCGCAGCGTTCGCCGCGACTTTAACCGCCAGTACTTTGGGCCGGTCGACAACGTGGGTCTGTATTGGCACATCGTCGACTTGATTTGGATTTACGTGTTCCCGTTGATGTACCTGATTCGCTAACGCCAACGGAACGGGCGGCAGCGGGATTTCCGCGCCGCCTGCCCTGGCAGCCGAGCATCTACTTCCACCACTGCTTCAACTATCACCGTCCACCCGACACAGATATGGCCGCTCACGCACATTCCTCGGATTCAGCTCATCGCGAAGGCTACGATTTCGCACACCCCATGCCGGTCTGGATGCTGCTGTCAGTGTTCTTCGCCTTGACCGCGCTGACGATCATCACGGTCTGGCAAGCAAGCTTTCACTTTGGCGACTGGGATGTCGCACTCGTGATGGGGATCGCCACGGTCAAGGCGGCCCTGGTAATGCTGTTCTTCATGCACTTGGCTTACGACAAGCCGTTCAACGTGATCATTTTCCTCGCGTCGTTCGTGTTTGTCGCGCTTTTCGTGATCCTGACCATCAATGATGTGCGGCAAAATGCGCCAACGTTTGAGCCGGTTTACGACGAGCCGCCGGCGGTCGAATCCGGCAGTTGAGCAAACTGCGCAAATCTGACAAACTGTTGCGGCATGGATGCCGATCCGCCTGTGCAGGCGTCGGTCGGGATTGGGTTTCCTGTCTTCGGCGCGCCGCAGGATTTTCTTGGGCGCACCTCCAGCTCTTTGAGGTGAATCGGCGTGGCTAAGCGTCCGACCGCGAGTTCAACCGACCGGACATCAGGCTCCAATGGGCAATCGCTCGAATCGATGGGCGACCGGCTGCAGACCGCGCCGCTGAGGCTGGCCGCACAGAGCCGTTACCTCAACTACTCTCTATCGGTCATCACCAGTCGAGCGCTGCCCGACGTCCGCGATGGGCTCAAGCCGGTCCAACGGCGGATCCTCTACACCATGAGCCAGCAACGGCTCGACGCCACCGCCAAGCACCGAAAGTGCGCCAAGGTCGTCGGCGACGTGATGGGTAACTATCACCCTCACGGCGACTCGTCGATTTATGAAGCGCTGGTGCGGATGGCCCAGCCGTTTTCGTTCCGCATGCCGCTGGTCGACGGCAGCGGCAACTTTGGGAGCGTCGACGGCGATAACGCTGCGGCGATGCGGTACACCGAGTGCCGGATGACGCCGATCGCGTCGCAGTTGCTCGCCGACTTATCGACGCAGACCGTGGCGTTCAAGCCAAACTACGACGGCACGCAGCGCGAACCGGTGATCTTGCCCAGTCGGATTCCCAACCTGCTGGTCAACGGTGCGATGGGGATCGCGGTCGGGATGGCGACCAACATCCCGCCGCACAATCTGAAGGAAGTTTGCAACGCGCTGCTCAAGCTGCTCAAAGATCCGGAGATCAAGGATTTCCAGCTTGTTGCCAACGATGCCGTCCAAGGTCCTGACTTTCCGACCGGCGGCGTAATTGTCAACACGAAGGACGAACTGCGGGAGATTTACCGCACCGGGCAGGGGACAATCAAACTCCGCGGCACCGCCAAGGTGGTTCCAGCCGCCAGCGGTGGCAAGGGGAGCAGCAGCGATGTGCTGCAAATCAATTCGATCCCCTTTACCGTCAACAAGGCGGTGCTCGTCGAGCGGATGTCGGAACTGGTCTACAGTGGCAAGCTGCCGCTGGTGGAGGAAGTTCGCGACCTGTCGAGCGAGGATATTCGCATCGATCTGGTGCTCAAGAAAGGTACCGATCCGTCCAAGGTGCTCGCTTACCTGTATAAGCAGACGCCGCTGCAGACGAACTTCAACGTCAACCTGACCTGTCTCGTTCCGACCGAAAACCCCGACGTCGGCAAGCCGGAACGGCTGGGTCTGAAGGAGATTCTCTGGCACTTCCTGCATTTCCGTCTCGACGTCATCACTCGTCGGCTGGAAAACGAACTGGAGGTGCTGGCGCGGCGGATTCACATCCTCCAAGGTCTGGCGCTGATCTTCGACGCGCTGGATGAAATCATCCGCATCATTCGCAAAAGCGAAGGCAAAGCCGACGCGGCAGCGAAAATCATGAAGCGGTTCCCACCGGATAAGGATGGCGAAGGCGGCCTGGATGAGGAACAGACCGACGCGATCCTGGAACTGAAGCTCTATCGGCTGGCACGTCTCGAGATCAATCTGATCCGCGACGAGCTGAAGGATAAGCAAAAGCGAGCCGGTGAAATCATCGATCTGCTCGACGAGGACACTGCCGATACCAACGCCTCCGGCCGCTGGAAGATCATTCGCGAAGAAATCGAGGAACTCATCGCGACCTTCGGCAACATCCCCGCGGC
>CALELC010000399.1 GCA_937904535.1 uncultured Planctomycetaceae bacterium | reverse complement strand
GACAGTGTGGGGCTCTTGAGCTTCGGATATCTACCAGGGTGGCGAGACTGAACCACCAGTGCTGACCGAGACGTGCCCGGCAGCGACGTTCCAGTGGACAATGAGTCCGAAAAAAACTACCCTCGGGGTGGTGCCGCTAGACGTACGCGCGCACCCTGAAAACGCAATTCGACAATGACAGTGCTTAGCCGCTCGCCGTCCCCTTAGCCGCTCCAATGGAAAGCGTCGTCTTGATCGAATCGATCATCGATGCTCCCAGACAGGCTGAAGCCTGAACTCCAACGGGAACAGCGTTGGAGTCTAGCCTTGAGGCTGTTCTGCCCGCACTGGCAGATGATGCGGAGCAGCAAAGTGCATTGCTCATTCCTTTTTAAACTAGGCAATCTGGCGAGGCTATTTCGCAGTCAACGATTCGACTGGTCCTGATGATTATCGGTCGCCGATCCCTTTGTTGCCGGTTGGATTGTGCCGAATGTGCCAGCGGGAGCGGTGGCGCTAGGCGGCCGAGAACAGTGTCACCACAAAGGTCGATGATCATGCAATACCGTCAGGACTGGACCAAACGCATCGGCTTGGCACTCGTTGTCGCCGCCACCGGTAGTCTTGCAGCGGATACCGCCGAGGCGGCTGGCCACAAAGGTCGTAGCGGCCATGGGCATACCCATGGCCCGATCTTCAAGACGCTCGATGCGTTGGCTGGCGGGATTGAAACGGTGCTGGAGCGAACGGTGCTGTCCGGCCGTAAGTCGTCGGCCTGCGATGCGGTGGGTTGTGACGATGCCTGCGATCATGGCACGCTGCAGCAACTCGATCCCTACTGGGCGACCGACGGGGGCTACGATCAGGGGCTGAACTCGTTCTCCGATCAGCCCGCACCGCGTGCTCCGCAGTCTCAGCCGTCGGCGGCTCCACCGGTTCCGCCAGCTTCCAGTGGCTCGGCGCCCGATGACGGCCTGGTTCCGGTCCCCGTCCGGCCGCTGAACCCAAGCACTGGCCCAGCGCCGGTTCCGCGAACGCCAGCGGCGCCGAGCACGTTGCCGCGCGTTCCGGCTGATCCGCCTGCTCCGCGGCCGCTGCCGGAATCGTCCACCCGTCCGTTGACGACCGAAGAAGGCTGGATTGAGAGTTTCAATCCTGCGCAGCCGAATGGCCAGCAAGCGGCACCGCGTGTGCCGCGAACTCAGCCGCGGCAAGGGCTGTCGGATCCGTTTTCGGACGATCCGGCGGGCGGTTTCTGAGCCGCATCGAGACGAACCCGGCGCCGTCAGCGCTCCGGCTCCCACAGATTGGCGGCGATTCCTAGAATACGACCGATCCATTCACTTTCAGTCGTATCCGAGGTTTTGAAAGATTATGCCGTCCGTTCTGGCGATTGCTGCTCATCACGATGACATCGAGTTTGTCATGGCCGGGACGCTGCTGCGTCTCCGCGAGCAGGGCTGGGAGTTGCACTACATGAACCTGGCCGACGGTTCGCGCGGGTCGACGACGATGGACCGTGCCACCTGTGCCGCGGTTCGGTTGGAAGAAGCCAAGGCGGCGGCCAAGATCCTCGGGGCGCAGTTCTATCCGCCGATCTGCCCCGACATGGAAATCGCCTACACCACCGAACTGCTACGGCAAGTCGCGGCGGTGGTCCGGCAAGCCAAGCCGAGCATCGTGCTGACCCACTCGCCCGTCGACTACATGGAAGACCACGAAAACGCTTGCCGCCTGGCGGTTTCGGCGGCGTTCGCCCATGGGATGCCGAACTTCGAGAGCGATCCGCCGACGGATGTCTACATGGAGCCGGTCACGGTGTACCACGCGCAGCCGGTTGGCAACGCCACACCGCTGGGCGAACGGGTATGGCCGGGACTGTACGTCGACATCACCGACATCCTCGAAACGAAAGCCGAAGCACTGGCAGCGCACGCCAGCCAAAAACGCTGGCTCGACGAGAGCCAAGGAATGGACTCGTACATCCAGACGATGCGTGACAGCGCCGCCGAGGTCGGTCAGATGTCCGGTAAGTATCAATACGCCGAAGGCTGGCGCCGGCGGCAGCACTGGGGCTTCTGCGGACCGAAGGACGATCCGCTGGCCGAGGCACTTGTCGGCCGCTGTGCGATGTTCCGCGAAGCGTGATTCGCCCGGCTCGTCTGCCGGCTACAAACGCCGCGGCCCGCAGGTGTTCTTGCCGGGGCGTCGCGGCAATTGCCCACCGAGACGCTCAAGTGCCGGGACCGACGACGGCAATAGCCCGCTAGATCTGGTTGTCCGCAGTCGGGGCGATATCCATGCCAGGATTCTGCGGAGCGCGGATCTTGGCCCGTGGCTTTTCGGCTCGGGTGCCGGGGACCAGCCAGGGACCGGGGCTGTGCTCATCGAGCAACCGCCGCAGTTCCTCGTTATCGATCGACTCGACCTCCAGCAATCGCTGCGTGACCGCTTCGAGGGCCTCGCGGCGCTGTTCCAGGATTTCGCGGGTGTGCGCCAGCGCCTCTTCGAGGATGCGAACGACTTCCTGATCGATCTGCTTGGCCATCTCCTCGCTCAGCCCTGTCTGATGGCCGTCGTTGCCACCGGTCGCCAGGAACGGACTGGAGGCGCTCTTGCGATAATTGACACGTCCCAGCCGGCTCATGCCGTAGTCCATGACCATCGAGCGGGCGATCTCGGTGCAGCGTTCCAGGTCGTTTTGAGCTCCGGTGCTGATGTCGGCGAAGATCATTTCTTCGGTCAGCGTCCCGGCCAGCAGTACCTTCATGCGGCTTTCCAGTTCGCTCTTGGTCATCAGGTAGCGATCGCTGTCAGGCCGCTGCATGGTGTAGCCAAGAGCTGCCAGGCCGCGCGGAATGATCGATACCTTGTGGACCGGATCGGTGTTGGGCAGTGCGGTGGCGACCAGCGCGTGACCGGATTCGTGATAGGCGACGCGGATTTTTTCGTCGTCGTTCATCACACGGTTCTTCTTTTCCAGACCTGCCGTCACGCGCTCGACCGCTTCGTTGAACTCTTCGATCCCAACCGAGGTTTTCTCTTTGCGGGCCGCCAGCAGGGTTGCTTCGTTGACGAGATTCGCCAGGTCCGCGCCGACAAACCCGCTGGTGATCGACGCGATGTCCCTCAGCAGCACCATGTCGTCGAGTTTGACGTTTTTGACGTGGACCTTGAGGATTTCCTCACGGCCAGCGACATCGGGGCGATCGACGAGCACGTGGCGGTCGAAGCGGCCAGGGCGGAGCAGGGCAGGGTCGAGCGTTTCCGGGCGGTTGGTGGCCGCGATCACGATCACGCTGTTGTTGGTGTCGAACCCGTCCATCTCCACGAGCAGGGCGTTGAGCGTCTGCTCGCGCTCGTCATGGCCGCCGACAACGTTGCCGCCGCGGCTTTTTCCGAGCGCGTCGAGTTCGTCGATGAAGATGATGCTCGGGGCGCGGCTGACGGCTTGTTGGAACATATCGCGCACACGCGCGGCTCCGACGCCGACAAACATTTCGACAAAGTCGCTGCCGGAGAGCCCAAAGAACGGCACGCCCGCTTCGCCGGCGATCGCTTTGGCCAGCAGCGTTTTGCCGGTTCCCGGTGGGCCGACGAGCAGCACGCCGCGCGGAATCCGGCCGCCCAGACGCTGGTACTTTTCGGGCTGGCGAAGGAAATCGACGATTTCGCTGACTTCTTCGACGGCTTCATTGATGCCCGCGACGTCTCTAAAGGTGATCGGCAGATCATCTTGGCCGTAGAGCTTGCCGCGGCTGCGAGAAAACGCCATCGGTGAATTGACGCCACTGATCCGCTTGAGCATCAGGAACCCGAACAGCAGCAGCACGCCGATCATCAGCAGCGTGACGCCATGGTCAGCCAAAAACGTGTTCGGTCGATCGGTGTCCCAGACGACGTTCGAGCGATCGAGCAGTTGCAGCAGCCGCGCATCTTCGGCGTCGTTGCGAATCGTGCGTTCGGTACGGAACGTGACCCGCTGCGATTTCGCGTCAGCGCGCAGCAGCGGTCGATATTCGACGGTCCCGGTAATCAGGTTGTCGGCGATTGCGATGTTCTGCGGCAGCCGAAACTCGACCATCGCATCGGGATTGCGCTCGGCGGGCACCACGATCGTCCCGGCCGCTGCTTCAGCCGGATCGTTGCCTGAGGTGCTTTCACTGTTTGGAGCGAGCCGATTGCTGCCGTACTGTTCATAGCGGGTTTGCTCGAGCAGGCGGACCAAATCGGGGTACCGCAGTCGCTGCGCGGTGCCGGACATCAGGTAACCACTGACCGCCACGGCGACCACCAACACGGCGAGCATCAACCAGACGCCGCCGCTGCGAGGCTCATCCGAGTTCTTCTTGCGTTTCTTGTCGTCACTCATCGATATTCTTGGACGGGCCGAAGGGTCCGATTAAAACGTTACGCTAATGTGCCTCCTGCCCCATGGCGCGGCCAGCGGAGGCAGCAGGTGGCCATCACTGGCTCGCCCGCCACAGGCAGTTTGCGGTTGGGAATCCACTTTCGCTATCCAGATTCACTTTATGTCAGCTTCCCAACCCGGCTCGCGCCGTATCGCCATCTTAGGAGCCACCGGCAGTATTGGAACTGCGGCGGTCGATGTGGTCGCGCATTTAAACCGCACCGACTCCGAAGTGAACTGGCAAATCTACGGGATTTCCGGACATAACAATCTGCAATGCTTGGCGAAGATTGCCGCAGAAACCGCGCCACAGCGAGTCGTTTTATCCCGTGTAACCGCTGCAGACGGCGGTGCTGCCGCAACGCCGGCGTTTCCACCGGCGGCCCGCATCGATGTTGGTCCCGAAGCGCTGTGCGATTTGGCAGCGGATCCGGAGGTGGACATTCTGGTCGCCGCGATCGTCGGTCGAGCCGGGCTGGAAAGCACCCTGGCAGCGATCGCAGCGGGAAAACGGGTGGCGATCGCCAACAAAGAGACGCTCGTGGTCGCCGGCGGCTTGGTTCGATCTCTGGCCGAGCAGTCTGGGGCCGAGTTGTTGCCGGTCGACAGCGAGCACTCGGCGATTTTTCAGTGCCTCGCTGGCGGTAGACAGCCCAGTCGGATTATTTTGACAGCCAGCGGTGGACCGTTTCGCCGCTGGACCGCTGAGCAGATGCAGCAGGCAAGTGTCGAGCAAGCGCTGGCGCATCCGACCTGGCAAATGGGCCGAAAAATCACGGTCGATTCTGCCACGATGATGAATAAGGCGTTGGAAATCATCGAAGCGCGGTGGCTATTTGATTGCCCAGCGGAAAGAATCGAGGTGATGATTCATCCGCAATCGATCATTCACTCCCTGGTGGAGATGGTCGATGGCTCGACGATCGCGCAGCTCAGTCCGCCGGATATGCGGCTGCCGATCCAGTACGCGCTGACTTATCCTCGCTGCCTGGCTGGCGACACACCCAAGCTCGATTTGACGCGCTGCAGTGAGTGGACGCTCGAGCCGGTCGATTGGGAACGCTTTCCGGCGATCCCGCTGGGTTTTGAAGTGGCGCGGGTCGGCGGTACCGCAGGGGCGGTCGTCAATGCAGCCAATGAGGCGGCAGTCGGTCTATTCCTAGACGGGCGAATTCGGTTTACTGACATCGTTACGGCGTGCCGAACCACGCTCGAAAATCACAATCATGAAAATCAGGCCTCGCTGGACCGGCTGTTGGAGCTGGACCGCTGGGCTCGTGCGGAGGTACTGCGGTGGCAGGCTCGATCGAACTCTTACTAGACGCTCCCTTATCGGTTGCCGGGCCTCTCTGGGCGGTGGCCGAGCCGCTGGTCCAAGGGCTGTTTGCACAGACCGATGAGACCGGATTGATGTCGCTGATCTTTGCGCAGATCTGGCTTTGGCTGCGCGTGGCGCTCGGCATCGGCCTGGTGATTTTCGTCCATGAGCTGGGACACTTCTTGGCGGCTAAATGGTGCGGGGTCAAGGTGGAGAAGTTTTACGTCGGTTTCGACGTGCCGATCCGTCTCGGCCCGATCCGCTTTCCGCGGACGCTGATCAAGTTTCGCCACGGGGAAACCGAATACGGGGTCGGTACGATTCCGCTGGGCGGCTACGTGAAGATGCTCGGCCAGGACGATGATCCGCGGCGGTTCGAAGAAGAAGCCAAGCGAATCCGGCAGCAAAATCCTGCCGATGGCGAAGTCGAGGGAACGCCCGAGGCCGATCAACCGGTGAGGCTCGATCCGCGATCGTTCCCGGCGAAGTCGGTGTGGCAGCGGATGATCATCATCAGCGCCGGTGTCGTGATGAACTTGGTCACCGGCGTGATGTTCGCCGCCGCGGCCTTTTTGTACGGCGTTCCCTATCTGCCAGCGGTGGTTGGCGACGTAACTCCCGGCGGTCCTGCCTATCAAGCTGGGATCGAGCCTGGCGGCAAAGTGGTCGCTGTTGGTGGGATCCGCCAGGACGATCAGCTTTACTTTTCGGACATGGCGACGGCGATCATGCTCGAAGGGACCGATCATCCCGATCGCCCCGTAAACGTCGAAATCGCCTATCCCGACGGAGTTCGCAGCTACGAATTGACGACGGCCGAAGTCGCGGCAATTCCGGGCCTGCGGCGGATCGGGATCTCGAATATTTCGACCACGTTCCTGCCGAGCGGGAACCGACTGGCTGCTCCGGGCAGCACCGCCGCTGACGTGCTCTCCGAGGCCGACGCGGGTGCGGAAGTGGTCGCGATCGACGGCCAGGCGATCGAAGGTGCCGGCCAGCGAGACAACGTCCAAGGCAGCGTGATGCTGCAGCGACGGATTGCCGCTCGCCCTGGGCATCCCTTGAATCTGCAATTGCGGCGTGCCGATGGCTCGACCGCCGAAGTGGTCATTCCGCCCCAGCAGCGAAAGATGCCGGGCATCGGCCTGGCTGTCGGTCCCGTGGTCGCGGTGGTAGCCGGTGGACCCGCGGAACAGGCTGGGGTCAAAGCGGGTGATGTGCTGATCGCGGTCAATGGCGAGCAGAATCTCGATGCGCTCGCCCTGCCAGAACAACTGGCCGATGCCGATGGTCCGGTGTCGCTGACACTCCGCCGCGCCGACGGTGAGCAGAGCAGCGAAGTCGAGGTCGAACTGACGCCGACCGCGCCGCTGCGGACCTCTTCACCGGTCAACACGGCAGACAACGTCGTCGCCCTGGATCGCTTGGGGCTGGCTTTCCAGGCCTTGCCCACCGTGTCCGTGGTTTATCCGCTGAGCCAAACGGCTGCAGCCGCAGGCGAATCGCAGACAGGCGAGCCTGCTGCGGCGGGGCTGCGTGCAGGCGATGTGCTGAAGAAGGTGGTCGCCCGCTGGGCCGATGACGATGTGCCTGCGGCGCTGGCTGCGAAACATTTGGAGCCGGTGCGAGCCAAGCTTAAAGAGGGCTGGGAGTTCAACGCCGAGTACCCGTTGGCGGCACTGGTCGAACTGTGGCAATTCTTCCCGGCCGACACACCGCTGCGGATTACCGTCCTCCGCGATGGGCGAATTATGGACGTCGACACGCAGCTGAGCGTGGTCGATGGCCACTGGTATGACCGCGGCCTGCGGTTCGCGGAGCTGGAACGCACCCACGTCGCCGATGGACTCGGGCATGCCGCGCTGCTGGGACTGGAAGCGAGCAAACGCCGATTAACCGAGGTGTTCCGCTTCCTCGGGATGCTGGTGACGGGTAAGGCCAGTGCGGATTTGGTTGGCGGACCGATCACCATCTTCCGCGTTGCCGGTCACGAAACCAGCCGCGGCATCCCAGCGTTGCTGATGTTCTTGACGCTGCTAAGCATGAACTTGGCGATTCTGAACTTCTTGCCGATCCCGGCGCTGGATGGCGGGCACATGCTGTTCTTGACTGCCGAAGCGGTGCTGGGGCGGCCCGTCAATGAGAAGTTGCAGATGCAACTGACGATGGCCGGTGTGCTGGCGCTGCTGTCGTTGATGGCCTTTGCGCTCTTCAACGACATCCGCCGGCTGTAGCGAGCAAACGCCGCGTTGACTGGTAGCCGGTGGTCGCAGTGCGAAGCCACCGGCTACCAAACGCAGCACAGCTCAGAAAGCTAGCTGCTTAGCGAACGATGACGCGACCGTGCTTGGTGATCACGATGTCGACGCAGTGATCGCAGCAGGCCCACTTGTAGGTCAGGATCTTGCGACCGAACAAACCCGAGCGGCACGAAACCAGGCAAGGTGCTTCGCAGGCGCACTCAGCCGGAACGCAGACCTTCACTTCATAGGTGCAGCAGGTCACCGGGTCTTTCACGCACAGCGTGACTTCGACCGGCGGAGCCGGCTTTTCGCAGCAGACCGGTTCACAGACTGGCTCGCAGGCCGGAGCGCAGCAATCGGCTGCAGCGCCATGGTGCCCGAACAAACCAGCTTGAGCCGGTGTCACTACTGCCATTGCGGCGACGATCGACGCCACGGCCACTACCATTTGAAACAGCTTCATCACGTACCCTTTTGCCATACGGGTGAGGAAAATTGGCCTGCCCGAAATGGGCAGTCCTAAATTACCTAGACGCGCCAAGCGTCAAGGTCGGCGAATGGTGGCATATTTTAAAGAAAACGAACAGCCGGGGGGCTACAGCTCCGACAATTGTTGCAACCGGCCCCTGGGGCCTGCTCTGTCACCGATCCGAGCGCCGGCGTTCTGCCCCCGGGCAGGAAGTCCTGTAATGAGCATCACGCCCAGGGCGGCGTTGGGACCCGAGCGTAGCGCTGGGCCGGTGCTGCGAACTTCCCGGCTACCTCCGCGGCCCTCTGCCTTCTAAACTCTCCGCATGAGCACTCGAAGAATTCTCGTCACCAGCGCGTTGCCGTACGCCAACGGGCCGATCCACATCGGGCACTTGGTTGAGTACATCCAGACCGATATCTGGGTGCGATTCCAAAGACTGCAGGGGCACCGCTGCCTCTACGTTTGTGCCGACGACACGCACGGCACGGCGATCATGATCCGCGCGCGCAAGGAGCAGCGGACGGAGGAAGAGCTGATCGCCCAGATGAGTCAGTCGCACCAAGCCGATTTTGCCGGCTTTGATGTGGCGTTCGACCACTACGGCAGCACCCACAGCGAAGAAAATCGCCAGCTCTGCCACGAGTTTTGGCAGGCGCTGCGAGCTGCTGACCTGGTCGCCGAGCGACCGGTATCGCAGCTCTATGACCCCGAAGCGGAAACATTCCTGGCGGATCGCTTTGTCCGCGGCACCTGCCCGATCTGCGGCCGTCATGATCAACCCGGCGATAACTGTGGCGCCTGTGGAGCGACCTACAGTCCGATCGACCTGATCGATCCCAAGAGCACGCTCAGCGGCTCCACGCCGGTGCTCAAGGAAGCGATGCACCTGTTTGTGGAGCTGGAAAAACTCCGCGGCTTCCTCACCGAGTGGATCGAGACCAGCGGGGCGTTGCAGACCGAGACCGCCAATTACCTCAAGGGACATTTCCTCGGGCACGAGCTCCGCGACTGGGATATCAGCCGGCCAGCTCCGTACTTTGGGTTTGAAATCCCCGATTCACCGGGCAATTACTGGTACGTGTGGTTCGATGCGCCGATCGGCTACATCGCGAGCACGCTGCAGTGGTGTCAGGCCAATGGCGAGCAGCTCGCTGACTGGTGGAAGTCGCCGGACTGCGAAGTGCATCACTTCATCGGCAAAGACATCACCTACTTCCACACGCTGTTCTGGCCGGGAATGCTGAAAACGGCCGGCTACAGCCTGCCGACCAAGGTCCATATCCATGGCTTCCTGAAGGTCGGCGGCGAGAAGATGAGCAAGTCGACCGGCACGCTGGTCGCCGCTGAAACGTATTTGAAACACACCGATCCCTCGTACCTGCGGTACTTCTATGCGACGAAGCTCACTTCGCGGGTCGAGGATCTCGATCTGGGGCTCGAAGAGTTCACCGACAAGATCAACAGCGATCTCATCGGCAAGGTGGTGAACCTTGCCAGTCGCGTCGGCAAATTTGCTAGCGGTACAGGTCTGGCCGATCGCTATCCCGACGATGGCGGACTGTTCGCCGCCGCGGCCGCTGCCGGCGAGGAAATCGCCCAGGCTTACGACGCCTGCGATTATTCCCGGGCGATGCGGCGGATCATGGAATTGGCCGACGCCGCCAATCCGTTTGTCGAACACGCTCGTCCCTGGGACTTGAAGAAGGACCCGGCGCGAGTCGACGAATTACGAGATGTTTGCACGGTAGCGCTCAACCTGTTCCGGCAGTTGGCGATCTACCTGGCGCCGGTGTTGCCCAAGCTGGCGCAGCACTGTGGAGAATTACTCGGTGACCCAATCGTCAGCTGGCAACAGAGCCAGACGCCGTTGTTGGGCACCGCCGTTAACCCGTTTAAGCGGATGATGGACCGCGTTCAAATCGAGGATTTGCAGAAGATGATTGAGGATAGCCGCGAAGTCACGGAAGCCGCCACGGACAGCGCTCCGGCTCCGACCTGGAACGACTCCGATGAGCCGCTGAAGGCCGAACCGATCGCGGCGGAAATCAGCATCGACGATTTCGCCAAGGTCGATTTGCGAATCGCTCGTGTGGTCGCAGCTGAACATGTGCCCGAGGCTAACAAGTTGCTGAAGTTGACGCTCAGCCTCGGTGGCGAAGAACGCCGGCAGGTGTTTGCTGGCATTAAGGCGGCCTACCAGCCCGAACAACTGGTTGGCCGATTGGTGGTGATGGTAGCCAACCTGGCCCCGCGAAAGATGCGGTTTGGCCTCAGCGAAGGGATGGTCACCGCCGCCGGTCCTGGCGGAGCCGAAGTGTTTGTGCTGGGCGTCGACGAAGGTGCCCAACCCGGCCAACGCGTGCACT
This sequence comes from uncultured Planctomycetaceae bacterium, assembly GCA_937904535.1. Taxonomy (GTDB): domain Bacteria; phylum Planctomycetota; class Planctomycetia; order Pirellulales; family Pirellulaceae; genus UBA6163. Next base: position 3,976 of record CALELC010000399.1, on the reverse strand, counting down.
GAGTCACCGCCGTCGAACAGTTGTTTCAACGGTTCACGCAAGTGAGACCGAGCCGTAGCGGACGCTCAACCAGGGACACCATGGTGCTCCAGCCCGTGGTCCCTTTGGCCTTCAAATTCTCGTCTGGTCCCCGCCGCTGGTGTGGTAATAGAATCCGCTGGGGATCAGGAAGACGGAGAGCTTTTAGAAGGAGCGAGAGAATGCGTGCTCTGGTTTTTGCCGTCGCCTGGGTTGGCGTGTTGGCCCTGGTGCCACGCGCCGGTGCCGAGCAGTCGAGTGAGCGTGAGCAGGCGGTCACCAGCCAACTTGCCGAGGTGAAAGAGTCGCTCCAAGCCCTCAGCCTAAAAGTCGATGCCCTGCAACGCGAACTCAGCACGGCGGCGAACCCGCAGCAAGCCGGCGAGCAGCGGATGTTCGTCACGTCTTATCGCGTTGCCGACTTGGTACCGGAATTACGTGGCGACTTCGCCGTGTCTTGGAACCCCGACCGTCTGGTGCGGTACATCACCACAAGCATTGCGCCCGAGCAGTGGGACGTGACCGGCAGGGCCGGCAGCATCGGCATTTATCACGCGAATCGCAGCTTGGTGATCACCCAGACGGGGGAAGTGCATGACGAAATCAGACAATTGCTGTCACGGCTGCGCGAAACCAAGCTGATCTTGGACAAAATTGCGGGCTTTCCAAAACCTCAGCCAGTTGCGCAGACAAGCTTCGATCCAGAATCCTAACTGGCGTCGCACTGAGCCAACGTACGTTGTGAAGCATCAGCGCTGATACACCGGCAGGTAGCCACGGTCCAGCTGCAGCATCGTGAGGTTGCAAGCGGTGACGTAGACGGGGTGGATTTGGCCTTCCCAGTAGCCGTCGCCGCGCTGGTCGCTGACGATCCGTTCGTAGAGCTTATCGCGAAATGGCAGCCAGAGCTCGTCGCCTTGCCGTTTGTCGGGAGGCAGCGGTCACCCGCTGCTTCTCGCCAAGACCGATGCGGCCATCTGTTTCACTTGGACTTCGGAAGCTAATAAAGCTAGCATTGCCTACAGCTCACGCTTGTATCTCAGCAAATGCTAGCAGTTCAGCGTCGCCTCAGCAGGGGGCGTTCTATCCACGCGTGGTGATGACGCTGTGCTGCCAAACAACGGTTTCATCGGCGATCTGGGATCATCGACTCGGGACACGTGCCAACTGCATCCCCCGGCGGAGCACTCAAGGATTGCGTCTTGGGAGTTACGAAATCTGCTATTGAGATTTTTCTTGGCGGGGATTCGCGGTACGGGATCCTAAATACTCTCCAGAGCGGTATTAGGAGATTCTACTGACGCACAGGGACCAGCGTGGTCATTAGAATCATCGAATGAGGGTTTGAGATAGCCTCTTGCATCGCTTGGGTCGCTCGGTCTGTGATTTTTTAGGGGGACGGAAATGTCGTGTTTTACGATGTTTTTCGCTGGTGAGAGGTGATTCTTAGCGCTAAGTCAAAGTATGGCACTAGAGATGCATAAGTAGATAAGGCAGAAGCTAGGATGAGATCTACCACAGCAATCGGTTGAGGTAGATGGGACAAATGCCGGAGATCAGGCCGGCCTCTCTTCATGAGTCGGTTTCATCGGAGCTTCTGGGCGGACAGGCCGATAGGATTGCGAGCGTCCAAGCCGTAACCGGGAACCCGCGCCGCCTGTGATTGGCTCGGCATTCAGCGATCGCCGAGCCTTCCTCTCCCCTTAGTGGGCTGCGGCCTGCGCAATTTGCATGAAGGTAGGTGCATGTCTTTGCGAGCTTGTGTGACGGGTGCAACCGGATGTGTTGGCAGGAACTTGGTCGATGAGTTGTTGGATGCGGGATGGGAGGTGGTTGTCCTGCACCGCAAATCATCGGACCTGTCGAAGTTAGATGGTTGTGATGTGAGGTTTGCCGAGGTGGATCTCGCAGATCTGGACTCGGTGCGACGAGCGATTCCGGCGGGAACCGACGCAGTTTTCCATGCTGCGGGCAACGTTTCGCACTGGCCCGGCGATCGCGAACAACAGTGGATCGACAACGTCATCGGTACCCGAAACCTCGCGCAAGCTGCGCGTGAAGCGGGTGTGAAGCGATTCATCTTTTCTTCAACTGGCGCCGTTTCCTTTTGGTATGAAGGCATCAAATCGGGGTACGTCAACAGCAAGAAATATGCAGAGGACGAGGTCCTGAAAGCGGTGGAAGAAGGGTTGGATGCGGTCATCCTGCGGCTGCCGATCGTGATCGGCAAATACGACTACAACAACTACTCGCAGATCTACAAGCAGTTGATCAATGGAAAGGTTTTTCCGGCCTTTCCCGGCATGATGGCATTTGCTCATGCCAGCGATATCGCTCAAGGCCACATTCAGGCGTTCGAGCGGGCCGAAACCGGACGCGTGTACCGCTTTGATGGAGATCGGACGACCTGGTTTGATGTCTTCCAACGCATCAAGAAGCTGACGGCGACATCTTGCAAAGTGGTCCGTCTGCCCGCGGTTGTGTTCAGCTCCATCGCACGGGTGATGCAGTGGGCGGCCTATGTGACCAAGCGGGAACCGCTGGTAACTCCCGAACTGATCATGCTCGTCAATGGCCGGGAGGGAATCCGCGGTGACCTGATTGACGTGAGCCATCGGGATGACAACGCGGCGCGGCTGGGTTATCAGTCTCGCCCGCTCGATGAGGCTTTGAAGGATTGCTACGAATGGCTGCGGAGTGAAAAGGTGCTATGCAACTGATCTGGTCGGCTTATCGCACGTTTATCAAAAAGCGGCTTTTCCGCCGCTGCTCACGCTGTATTCTCAACGAACGCTGTGTGGCCATTGATCCGCAGAGTGGGTTGTGTGAGCTTTGCTCTCAGGAAGTGCAACCGGTCTCGGTGAGCTATGATTCTGAGGCGATGCAGCGAGCGATGGGAACCCGGATTCGGGCTGCCATCGATGCTCATCCGAATGCCCAGTTCCACGGCCTGCTGTTATTCAGTGGTGGCAAGGATTCCTGTTACATGCTGATGCGGCTGCAGCAGGAGTTTCCTGATCTGAGAATCCTGTGTTTGAGCGTCGACAATACGTTTATGTCACCGGTGGCGATCGATAATATCAATTCGATTGTCAAGAAACTTGGCTTGGCCCATATGTGGGTCCGTCCGCCTGCGGGGATGATGGATCAGATCTTCCGTAAGGCGCTATCGGATACCGAGGCTAAGATGGGGATCGTCGATTTTATCGATGGTGAACTGATGTCCGATATCGGCCGCACCACTGCCAAGCGGTTCGGCATTCCTTTGGTCTTTATGGGGCTCTCTCCTGAGCAGGTCGTCAACATCTTAGGAGTGGACTCCTTTGAGATGCCGGTGGACGAGCAGACGGCTCAGCCGCGGACCGAAGTCGGTGGGATTCAGCTAGCCGATCTCTGCGATGCCTCCTGGGGCCAGTGGTGGTGGCCAGGAGCAGGGCCGAATGAAGCGGTGCCGGCACTCTTGTTTCCGCTCTATGCCTGGCGAGTCGGCGAGCAGGAAATTATCCAAGCGGTTGCCCAAGCAGGCGTGGTGCGGATGAAGAAGCTCTCACCGCTGGTGACCAACCATCAGTTGATCATACCGATGGCGATTGTGGACTACGTGCGGCACGGCTATTTCACTTATGAGCCCGAGTTCGCGGAGATGATTCGCACGGGGCGAGCCTGTCGCGGCGATTGGATCGGGATCTTTGAGTTTGTTGAGTTCGCCGCCAAGACGGGCAAGTTGCTTGGACCGTCCTTTGACCGCGTGCTGAGGCGACTGGGTTTGCGGCGCGAAGATCTGGGGATTCCGGGCCGAATGGCAGCCGCGAGCTCTCGGTAGCAGCATCGAGCAGCGACAAGCTGCCGTTCGTTGAGTCCGCTACCGCAGCCGCAGAGAACCCGTCGAGCGGCTATCGCTGGTACACCGGCAGGTAGCCACGGTCCAGCTGCAGCATCGTGAGGTTGCAAGCGGTGA
>CALELC010000398.1 GCA_937904535.1 uncultured Planctomycetaceae bacterium | reverse complement strand
TTATCTCAATCATGGTTCGTTTGGGCCGCCCCCGCTGGCCGTGCGCATGTCGCGGAGAGCCTGGATCCACAGGCTAGATGCAGATCCAATGGATTTTTTCGTGCGGCATCAGGAGCAGGTGCTTCATGAAGTCGTTGCACGACTAGCGGAGTTTGTAGGAGCGACGGCTTCGGATCTTGCGTTGGTTGATAACGCAACTTACGGAATGAATACGGTTGCTGCCAATTTTCCGCTGGCAGCCGGCGATGAAGTGGTGTTAACGGACCATGAATACGGCGCGGTGCTGCGCATTTGGCAGCGGGCGTGCGATCGCAGCGGTGCAATACTGCGCATTGCCAAGTTGCCGTTTCCTCCGCAGTCCACCGAGGAGGTGGTTGCGGCTGTTGTTGGTCATTTCGGGCCACGCACGCGGCTGTTAGTAGTGAGCCATATCACTTCGCCGACTGCACTCATCTTGCCGGTGCAGGAGATCTGCGCTGCGGCTCGCGAAGCAAATGTCGCCACCTGTATTGATGGTCCCCATGCTGTGGCGATGTTGCCGCTCGACATAACTGCGCTGGACTGTGACTTCTACACGGCCAGTTGCCACAAGTGGCTTTCGGCGACTCTGGGAACTGGATTTCTTTACGTTCACCCTCGCCAACAAGCCGGTTTTCAACCGCTGAATCTCAGCTGGGGACGCACGCAAGAGAATCTCCCGACGGCCTGGAATGAAGAGTACCTTTGGCCGGGAACCCGCGATATGTCAGGGTACTTCTCCATACCAGCCGCCATCGACTTTTTGAATACTGCACCTATCGAAGCATTTCGTGCCCGCGGCCATTACTTAGCGAAGCTCGGATCCGAAATGATCAACGCCATCACCGGATATGAGCCTGTCGGCGATGTCGACCACTGGTACGGCACCATGGTGCCCGCCGAACTTCCGCCCGTCGAAGTTCTCCCCTTCCGGGACGCGATTTGGCAGCATGCGAGGGTCCACGTCCCGATTGTTGGCTGGGGTGACCGCCGTTTCGTAAGAATATCCTGCCACTTGTACAACAGCCGCCGCGATGTGGAGCTGTTGGCGCAAGCGATTGGGGATCTGCTGCGCACCGTTTAGTTTGTGCGGCTCCTGTTGTTCGCGTCGGAGCGGCACTGGAGCTTGGCGTTTGCCTTGGGAACATCGCTAGTTCGCTCAGGACCTAAGGAGGGCTTAGCCGCGTGTCCCGGCACAGTTTCTCGCGACCTCCCAAAGCTCCCGGTGCTTGGGTTCCCGGTGCTGTGTCCCCAATTTAGTGGTGCTGTGTTCCCGATTTAGTGGTGCTGTGTTCCCGATTTGGTTGATTATTGTGGGCGATCGAGGCGATGCGTTGCCGCTTGTGGTGGACAAAAAGATCCCTGAGACTCGCAGGTTGGCCACGAGAGTGCCCTACAATGAGCGGTGGAGATCGATGGCTTGAAGTCGATTAAACCAATCTGCATTCGACTGCTCGCTGGACTGCATATTATGGCACCCAAGCTCCCTCGCCGGCGTTTCTTGTCCTGTGCCGCGGCCACCGTGACGGGATGTTTGACTACCGGGCTATATATCTGGCAAGTTGAGCCGTATTGGGTGGAGCAAGTGAGTCGCCTGTTGCCTCTGCACAACCTGCCGCAGCAGTTAATCGGCTGCACTCTCGTCCAACTCAGCGATCTGCATATTGGGTTGCAGGTTAACGATGACTACCTCCGGGATGTTTTCAAGGCTGTTAAACAGTTACGCCCGGAGTTCGTGGTGATGACGGGGGATCTCACGAGCTACCATCGGAATATTCTTCCGCACGCCGAATCGTTATTGGCTGACTTCCCCCGTGGTTCGCTTGCCACGCTCGGTGTGCTTGGCAATCACGATTACGGCTTGGGTGTACGCGATTATCGTCACGCCGATCGTTTAGCTGAATTGGCAGCGGCCAGCGGTTTGCAACTTCTGCGGAACGAAAGAGTTGATGTCGAGGGGCTGGCGATAGTTGGAGTGGATGACTTGTGGGCCAATCGGTTTGATGTGGCCAAGCCGCTACGTGGGCTTGCCAACGACGTTGCGTCCGTAGCGCTAAGCCACAATCCCGATACTGCGGACCTGCCAGGATGGGGTGGCTATCGTGGATGGGTTCTTGCTGGGCATACCCACGGAGGCCAGTGCAAACCGCCGTTTCTAAACCCCCCGCTGTTGCCGGTGAAAAACCGCCGTTACGTTGCCGGCGAATATGCTCTGGCCGACGGACGCCGGATGTACATCAACCGCGGCGTCGGCCACCTGCTGCCGGTCCGTTTTAACGTGCGCCCTGAGGTCACAATATTTCGCCTCACCAGGGCGTAGCGACGGCTCGGCTGGCTCGCCAGCTATATCGTGCGTATCAGCGCGAGTTGATTGTAACCGCGGCAATCCTTGATCGGACTTAGCAAACAGATGGGCTTAATCAGGCAGTCAGTTCGGAAACTGTGTTTTGCCGGTGATGTTGCCGATTCGGTTCCTCGGATAAGGCGTGGGCTAAGGTCGGTCTCCGCGACACAAATTTCTGTGTCCCGGAAAGTGGTGCTGTGTCCCCGACAGGAGGGAGGAGACGCAAGTGTGGGGGGGCTAGGTTGAGAAGGCGGTGCTGAGTAGCCGCGAGCCAGGCCGAAATCCGATCAAGTGTTCTCGGTTTGTTGCCGATGATCTGCTGTTGCGTGTTTGTGCCCTGGGTAGCCAGGCGATGCCTGCATCGCATGCAGTGTCCCTATTGTGGCACTGGGCTGCATGGTAGCAGATGCAGTTTCGCCGGTAAGGCACCGCTTACTCTCTGGTGCTGTGTCCCTCGGCGAGATGAACGCATCGAGCGGTGCAGTGTCCCCGGCTACGCGCGTGGTGCTGTGTCCCTGCCAAGGTGAGCGTGGTGCTGTGTCCCTGGTGTGGCGATGGAGTGCGGGCGGTTGGGGTGGTTTGGCGGCAGTAAATCAGCCGCGAAGCTGCCAGAACGCCTTGCGAGATTCGCCAGCGGTCACTAAATTGCTCGATTCAAACAGGCGGCAGATCCGTAATTCCCTGATTCCTGTCATTTTCAACCCGATACCCCCTGCGGTCCCCTGACAGTGGTTGCTCAACGAACATACGTCGCCAAGCCCGGCGAACTTGAAAAGAAATGGTTTGTCGTCGACGCCTCCGACGAAGTGCTCGGCCGACTGGCAAGCGATATCGCCACGGTGCTGATGGGCAAGCATCGTCCCGAGTACACCCCGCACGTCGACTGCGGTGACTATGTTGTCGTGATCAACGCTGACAAGGTCGGCATGACCGGTAACAAGATGAACGTGCGACACTTCACTTGGTACACCGGCCACCCCGGTTTGCGACTGGAAAGCTACGGCGAGCGTCAAGCACGCAAGCCCGAAGATCTGATCTTCCATGCGGTGCGGCGCATGATGCCCAAGAACAAGCTCGCCCGCCACATGCTCGACAAGCTGAAAATCTACGCCGGCGCCGAGCATCCGCACGTCGCACAAAATCCCCAGCCTCTCAAACGGACCAGCAAGAAGGTCAGCGCCTAAGCCGCCGACCTGGAGCTCTCCGTTCCAAACGATTCACTCACGCTCAAGTAGCAATTCCCCCGGCAAGTTCTGATGGTTGCAACAAAGAAAGATAAGATCAACGGCGACGCGCTGGGTACCGGGCGCCGCAAGTCGAGCGTCGCTCGCGTACGCGTTCGTCCCGGTAGTGGAAAAATCACGATCAACCGCAAGTCGATCGACGAGTATTTCTTCAACGAGCAAGACCGCGCTGCGATCCTCAGCACGCTCAGCGCTGTCGAGCATGCCGACAAGGTCGACGTCCTGGTGCGCGTCAACGGCGGTGGTATGACCGGCCAGAGCGGCGCTGTGCGGATGGGCTTGGCCCGGGCCCTGGTCAGCTTCAGCGAAGGGCTGCACGAGCCGCTGAGAGACGGTGGCTTCTTGACTCGCGATTCGCGTATGAAGGAACGGAAGAAGCCCGGTCTTCGCGGTGCTCGCCGCGGTGTCCAGTTCAGCAAGCGGTAAGCTCGCTGGTTCCTTCTGTTTCACCTCCCGGCCAAAGTCGACGGCCTGGCGAGTGCTACAGCTCAACGTTAACCCGGTCCTATGGGCCGGGTTTTTGTTGCGCCGTGGCGAACTCTGTATCGCCCCATCACATCGGCACGGGCAGGCAGCGATTCCGAGCGGCCTGACTACTCCAGTTCGCCTTGGCCCCTTATAACTTATTCGGTCGGCCGCTCGGCCGAGACAGGAGGGGCAGCGCCGCGAACCGCCATCGCGTACCACCCCAGCAGCCGATGCCCATCACGTTGGGCGTTGCTTCATCCCATCGATCGATTCTCTGAAGGAGTGCTTGCACCCATGGCCACTACCCAGCTACTCGCCGCTCGCGCCGGCCAAATCACCCCGGAGATGGAGTTTTGTGCCAAACGCGAAGACCTGCCCGTGGAACTCATTCGCGATGAGGTCGCGGCGGGCCGAATGGTGATCCCGGCCAACCGGGTGCACCTGCAGCAATCGCTCCAACCGATGTGCATCGGAATCGCCGCCAAGTGCAAGATCAACGCCAACATCGGCAACAGCGCGGTGACCAGCAACAACCAAGAGGAACTGGAGAAGCTGCACACCGCCGTGCACTTCGGCGCGGATACGGTGATGGATTTGTCCACGGGCAAAGACATCGACAACATCCGCAAGAACATCATCGCTCAGTCGCCGGTTCCGATCGGCACCGTGCCGATCTACCAGATGCTTGAAGAGCTCGGCGGCAACATCGAAGACATGACCGCCCAGCACTTCTTGGACATGGTCGAGCACCAGGCCAAACAAGGCGTGGACTACATGACGGTCCACTGCGGCGTGAAACTCGAACACCTGCACCTGAGCGCCAACCGCGTCACGGGGATCGTCAGCCGCGGCGGCTCGTTGATCGCCAAATGGATGATGGTCCACAAGAAGCAAAACCCGCTGTACGAGTGCTTCGATGACCTGTGCGACATCATGCGCGAGTACGACGTGACCTGGTCGCTCGGCGACGGTTTGCGCCCCGGCTCGATCGCCGACGCCTCCGACGCCGCCCAGTTTGCTGAGCTGGAAGTGCTTGGCGAACTGACCAAACGCGGTCAGGCCAACGGCACGCAGGTGATGGTGGAAGGCCCCGGCCACATCCCGATGCACCAGATCGAGATGAACATCAAGAAGCAGATCGAGATCTGCAACGGCGCACCGTTCTATGTGCTCGGGCCACTGGTGACCGACATCGCGCCGGGCTACGACCACATCACCAGCGCGATCGGCGCGGCGATGGCCGGTTGGCACGGCGCTGCAATGCTCTGCTACGTGACTCCCAAAGAACACTTGGGATTGCCCAACGAAGAAGATGTGAAGCAGGGTGTGATCGCCTACAAGATCTCGGCCCATGCCGCTGACGTGGCGCGCGGCCGCAAAGGTGCTCAGGACCGCGACGATGCGTTGTCGCGAGCGCGGTTTGCGTTCGACTGGAAGGAGCAATTCCGGCTGGCACTCGATCCGGAAACCGCCCAGCGCTACCACGACGAGACGCTGCCGCAGGATACCTTCAAGAGCGCGCACTTCTGCAGCATGTGCGGACCGAAGTACTGCTCGATGAAAATCACGGAAGATATCCGTAAGCTGGCGGCCGAAGATAAACTGGTCGAGCTTCCGACGGTTTAATTTCCCTCCGGTTTGCACGGGAGAACCACTCAGTGGATAACGCCAGCGACCTTGGACCCGTACCGCTTGAAGTGGTTGACCCCAATCCTGATGCGTCGCCGGTTGCTCGCGAGCAGCCGGCAGCTGAGGTCAAGGTCGCTCATCCGCTGAGCAACCCATCGTTCGTCGGCTTCATCGCGACTCAGTTCCTCGGCGCATTCAACGACAATCTGTTTAAACAGTTGATGTTGTTGCTGGCGATTCCCGCCGTGGGACAAGCGGTTGGTGAAGCGGCTGAGGGAGGCGATCTGCAGGGCGTGGCGACGATTGTGTTCGGTCTGCCCTTTGTGCTGTTTGGCGGCGTCGCTGGCTATCTCGCTGATCGCTACAGCAAACGCCGCGTGATCGTGCTCAGCAAAGCTGCTGAGATCGCGGTGATGGCGCTAGGTCTGTTTGCCTTTCTGCTTGCTCCGAGCATCGGCTTCGCGGGCCTGTGGGTGGTGCTGTTCTTGATGGGCACCCAAAGCGCATTCTTTGGGCCAGGCAAATACGGCATCTTGCCAGAGATGATGCAGCCCAATCAATTGGCTCGTGCCAATGGCATCGTGCTGATGACCACGTTCATCGCAATCATCTTCGGCACTGCGCTGGCTGGGCCGCTCAAAGATTTGGTCGATACCGGTGGGCTGGACCGTCTGATGGCGGCACGGCAACTGTGGATCGCCTCGTTGGTCTGCATTGGCGTCGCGGTCATCGGCACGTTGGTCAGCCTGTTGATCCAGCCGGTGCGCGCGGCTGAACCGCAGTTGAAATTTGGCAGCGAACACATCGCGATCGCCAAACCGATGCGGCAGCTGTTGCGACAGGACCGTCCGTTGCTGCTGGCGCTCGTTGCCTCGTGCGTGTTCTGGTTGATCGCGGGGTTGACGATTCAAGCGGTCAATTCGCTTTGCAAGGTGCAATTGCAGCTGACCGACACGCGGACGAGTTTGATGGTGGCGTTGATCAGCATCGGCATCGCCGTTGGCGGAGTCGCAGCGGGGTGGCTGAGCCGCTCGGGCAGCGATCAACGGGTCATCCGGCTCGGTACCTGGGGCGTGGTGGTGTGTTGTGCCTTACTGGCGATCACGTTGCCGGGGGTGGGGCTGCTGGTCGGCGAGTATGGCTTGCCGCTGATGCTGATTCTGCTGGGTGCCGCGGCCGCGTTTTTCGCCATCCCGATTCAGGTGTTCTTGCAAGCGCGACCGCCAGCGGAACTGAAGGGGCGGATGATCGCGGTGATGAACCAAGCAAACTTTTTCGCGATTGTGATGTCGGGGGCGATTTACATGCTGCTGGACCGCATGATCGTCGCGATGGATTGGCCACGGTCAGCGGTATTCGCGGCGATGGGCATTCTGTTCTTGCCCGTAGCGGTCTTTTTTCGGCTCGGATCG
>CALELC010000397.1 GCA_937904535.1 uncultured Planctomycetaceae bacterium | reverse complement strand
AGCCTCCAGCCGCCGCACCTGTTCTGTAATCTCATCCTGCCCAAGGAAATATGGCAACACTCGCTGAATCACTCGTCAGCAGTTCGTCGCGGCCGCTAACGGTGCGCAAGCGGCCCGATCTGACCGCCAGCCGGCACCACTACCAAGGCACCGGTTACTGGGTTGTCAAAGAACCGGTGGGGCTGCAGTACTACCGGTTTCACGACGAGGAATACTTTATCCTCGGGATGCTCGACGGCCACGTCAGCTTGCAACAGATCAAGGACGGATTCGAACGCCGCTTTGCACCGCAGAAGATCACCTTCGGCGATTTGCAGCAGTTCATCGGGATGTTGCACCGCAGCGGATTGGTAATCAGCAACGCGCCGGGACAAGGCAAAGCGTTGAAGGAACGCGGCAGCAAAAAGAAACGCAAAGAGGTGATCGGCAAGTTCACCAACCTGTTCGCGATTCGCTTTCGCGGCTTTGACCCTGAGAAGATCCTGACCGGGATGCTGCCGTGGGCGGGCTGGGTCTTTACGGTTCCGGCACTGATTTTCTTTACGCTGTTCTTCTTATCTGCGGCACTGCTGCTCGGTTCACAATACGAGACGGTGTACGCCAGACTGCCGACCTTTCAACAATTCTTCGCTGCCGATCGCTGGCTGTACCTGGCGGTAACGATGGCGTTGGTGAAAGTGTTGCACGAGTTCGGGCACGGGCTGAGCTGTAAGAAATTCGGCGGCGAGTGTCATGAGATCGGCTTTATGTTGCTCGTGTTCACGCCCTGTTTGTACTGCAACGTCTCCGACTCCTGGATGCTGCCCAACAAATGGAAGCGGGTGTGGATCGGGGCCGCCGGAATTTATGTTGAGCTGATTCTGGCCGCGATTGCCGCTTACGTCTGGTACTTCTCCGAGCCTGGCCTGCTCAACGACCTGTGCTTGAACATGATGTTCCTGAACCTGGTCAGCACCGTGCTGGTCAACGGCAACCCGCTGCTGCGGTTCGACGGGTATTACATCCTGATGGATGCCTTGGAAATTCCGAACCTGCGTCAAAAGGCGACGGAAGTTTTCAAACGCTGGTTTCAGAAAACCTGCTTGGGGTTGGAACTGCAGGACGACCCGTTTTTGCCCAAACGCAACCAGGCACTGTTCGCCTTATACACCATCGCCAGTGTGATCTACCGCTGGGTGGTCGTGTTCTCGATCTGCTGGTTCTTAATCAAGGTGTTAGAACCGTACGGACTGCAGCAGATCGGCCGCATGATCGCCGTGATGGGCTTTGCCGGGATGATACTCCAACCGGCAATTCAAACTTGGAAGTTCATTCGTACGCCTGGGAGACTCGCCAAAGTGAAACGCGGACCGTTACTAACGTCATTGGCGATTAGCGGAGCGGTCATCGCTGCTGTGATCTACGTTCCGTTGCCACACCACATTTACTGTGCGTTCGAAATCCGACCGACGCGGGCCGGTGCCGTCTACGCCGGCACGCCGGGACAGATCGTGCGGACGGTCAAAGAGGGCACCTGGGTCAAGCAAGGAGACGAGTTGGCGGTGCTGAGAAATCTCGATCTCGAGATTCGCTTGACCGAACTGAAGGGCCGGGAACAAGAAGCCGAAGTCCGGTTGCGCAATCTGTCGTTGCGATCGCGCGACGACGAATCGGTCAAAACCCAATTGGAAACGCAGCAAGAGTTGATTGCTTCACTGCGGCAATTGCAGCAGAAAACCCAAGAGGAAATCGATCGCTTGGTCGTCGTGGCTAAACGCGATGGCATTGTACTGCCGCCCCCGGACAAGCAGGCTCAATCGACCGGCGACGGCAGATTACCCGGTTGGACCGGTTCACCGCTGAGCGAGCACAATCGCGGTGCACTGCTCACGGCGGAGGATTTGATCTGTGAGATCGGAGCGCCGGATGAACTCGAGGCGGTGCTGATTGTCGACCAAGGTGACGTCCAGTTGGTCGATGTGGGCCAACATGTCGACCTCAAGCTCGAATCCAATCGGATCGGTACTCTGTCCGGCAAAATTGCGGAAAAATCGCAGAGCGAAATCCGCCAGACTTCATCCGCGCTCGCACTGCAAACCGGTGGCGACTTACAGACCGAAATCGATTCCGAGACCGGGCAAGCTCGCCCCCGGAGCGTGTCCTATCAGGCGCGGGTGCCGTTGGAGGATGCTCCCGTTACCTTGCGACCCGGCTACCGAGGATCTGCTAAAGTTCATGTCGCTCCGATGTCACTGGGACAGCGGTTGTGGCGGTTTGTGGCCCAAACCTTTAACTTTGAACTCTAATCCAGTCGGCGATCGCTCGGCGGCGCGTCGGCTTCCGCAGCCGCTGCTTGCGACTGCACACCGGCAGCCCTAAGAATCATCGCCAGCGATGCGGGCCGGGTGCGGAGCGCATCAAAAAACGCACATTCAACCTATCGGCTGAATGTGCGCGTTGTGATTCTTTATGATAAGCATGGCGGCGTCTGCTGCTCGGTTGAACCAACCGTCAATCATCCGCTCATGGTTTGGAAGAGCCGGGCATGGGAGCGTACCGGCTGGTCAAAGTCGCCGCCATCTCTTGCTCGGCTACCTGCGCAGACGAGGAGTGTTGGCTTGTCGAAAGGTTTTACCTGTCAACCGCGCAGCTGCTGACTACGCGGTTATCAGCAATTGTGAGCGTCGAATCATCGATCACTCAGCTTAGTTCTGCTCTTGCAGTTGTTCGCCTTGCAGCTCAAGTCGTTCCGCTTGGGCTTCGGCTTCGGCTTCGATTTGGTCAGCCTGAGCTTCGCTGCGATCTTCAATCCGTTCGGCCTGAATTTCGCCCCGTTCTTCCTGCAGGTTGGATTCAATCTGCTGCGGATCGTTCGAGAAAGTCTCTTCCAACACGTTCGTGTTGTTGTCGGTTTGCTGTTCGACCATCTCGGCTTGACGATCGCCTTGTTCGCGAACGGCATCCGCTTGTTCCGCTGCGTTGTCGCGAACGGCATCCGCTTCATCGCTGTACGGGTTTTCGTCGCAGCCGGCCAACATCAGAGCACCAGCCATCGTCAGGACAGAAAAGAAAGTCTTCATGGTTATGCCTCATACGCTTGGTTAGTTCGTGGATGGGGGTGAGTCACACGTTTGACTCTCTCGTTGCTTCTCCCCAGTACCAACGGCGAAAGACAAGCAAGAGCGAACCGCGTGCCAGTCGCATGATTTGTTTTGGGAAGGGCCCGCTGCGCTCGCACGAAGCAGCTCAGCGGCCAGCCGCGAATTGCCGCTGCGCATGAAGAGGGAACGTTAGGCAAACTCTGTCAGCCGCCGTGGCCTGCTGAGCGATTCGCCCGACCAATCGCAGTTCGGCAGCAGACCACTGTCCGGCCTTGCGCTCCCAGCATGGCGCGATCAACGATCAGCCTGACCTGCGCGTTGAGCGAACGCCCTCGCCCGGCAAGGGTGCAGCGCAGCGAGGTGCCGGTATGAAGTTTGCTCTTCCTCTGGCGTTGTCATTTTTGGCCCGTGACACTGCTGTCCCTTATTTACAAATTGCAGGTAACTTTCGATGGCTCCTACCCGCTGTGTTGATCCACGGACCGCCTTTCCCCGTCCTCCCTTTGAGCAGCAAGAGGAAATCGCCATCCCCGGCCATACCGGTGAGATGCGGCCACGGCCCGACCACGGCGAAGAGCGTTACCGCGGCAGCGGTCGGCTCGAGGGCTATCGCACGCTGATCACCGGCGGCGACAGCGGGATCGGCCGGGCGATCGCCATCGCTTTTGCCCGCGAGGGCGCCGATGTTGCGATCAGTTACCTGAGCGAAACCAAAGATGCCGAAGAAACCGCTCGCTGGGTTCAAGAAGCCGGCCGCAAAGCGTTGCTGCTGCCCGGAGACCTGCAAGACGAAGCGACCTGCAAAAAGGTGATCGATCGCACCTTTGACGAGTTCGGTGGACTCGAAGTGCTGGTGAACAACGCAGCCTACCAGGAGACGCACGACTCGATTGAAGAGATGTCAACCGAGTTGTTCCAGCGGATCTTCTTGACCAATATCTTCGCTACGTTTTGGCTCAGCAAAGCGGCCTTAAGCCGAATGACACCGGGTGGCAGCATCATCAACACGGTGTCGATTCAAGGCTATTCTCCCTCGGCTTATCTATTGCCGTATTCAACCACCAAAGCTGGCCTATTAGGTTTCACCAAGGGGCTGGCGCCGATGGCGATGGAGCACGGGATACGCGTGAATGCGGTGGCGCCGGGGCCGGTGTGGACTCCACTGATCCCCAGTACGATGCCACCGGAAAAGTTCAAGACCTTTGGAGAGGACACGGCGTTTGAGCGGCCAGCCCAGCCCGCCGAACTTGCGCCGCTGTACGTGTGGCTGGCCTCACCGGAAGCGAGCTATGTCACTGCGGAGGTGTTTGGCGCTACCGGTGGAAAAACCCCTGTTTAGACAGGCAGACTTCGAAAACTGATGAGATTTTGGAAGATGACTCAGTCGCGTGAGCAAGGTGAATTGATTCCCGTCACTCTTGCGTCCCCTGCTGCCCTAACACCGGCCGAACGAGCCGAGATCCTGGAAGCCCGGGAGATCCTGGAGCATCACGGAATCGCCGACCGACTGACACGGGCGATCGGCACACCGATCTCTGCATCGATGCGACTGTTACCCAGCTCGGTTCAAGGCCTGATTCAAGCCGCCGTCGATCGCTCACTGTCCAAAGCGCTCGATGCGGCGATTCACACGCTCTCGCCGGCTGACGCCGCGCAGCAGCCTCGGCTACGGGGAAATCAGTGGATGGCTGGCTTAGTGGGTGCCGCTGGCGGCGCCTTTGGGCCGGCGGTGCTAGCTGCAGAACTACCGGTGTCGACGATTCTGATCCTCCGCAGCGTCGCCGATATCGCTCGCAGTCAGGGTGAAGATCTCGAGCAACTCGAGACACGTTTGGCCTGCCTGGAAGTCTTCGCGCTCGACTCGGGGGGGGCCGCAACAAAGTCCTCCGGCACCGCTTCGTCCAGTGGAAAGGGTTCGGCAGACTTGGCCGAAGACGCTACCGAGATCGGCTATTTTGCGGTCCGCGCCGCCATGGCCAAACAAGTTGCCGGAGCAACCAAGTACCTTGCCACCGCTCAAGTCATCGATCACTCCGCTCCACCGCTGCTCCGTTTCATCAGCGAAATCGGCAAGCGTTTTGGAGTCGTTGTCGGACAAAAAGTAGCGGCCCAAGCCGTGCCGGTGATCGGCGCCATCGGCGGCGCCTTAATCAATAGCTACTTCATCGATCACTATCAGGACCTTGCTCGTGCACACTTTACGATTCGGCGGCTGGAGCGCAAGTATGGCACTCAGACCGTCCAAGCCATCTATCGGGGTTCGCCAGAGTGAGCATTGGCAGGCTCGACCAACAACATTCACCGAGCGTCCTTTTCAATGACCATTGCCGAGCAACCAAAGCGGGAGCCGCCAACGCACGTGGTCGGTGTCGGTGTATCCAGCGGTCGCATCGATCTGTTGGAGGCTTTTCTGGCGGCACTGCCGGCGACTACTTTATTGGCCTACGTGGTGATCGGTGCAACCGCCGGCTTCGATGAACCGCTGCGCAAGCACTTGGCGCAGCGCTCGAAGCTTCGGTTGCAGATGGCTGAACAAGGAACAGCGATCCAGCGCGGCGACGTTTATCTGCTGCCTGCTGAACACCAGATTCGTGTCGAAGCTGGCCGACTGCTGCTGTCACCCAGCTCTGCCGATGCAGTAGAAATCCAGCCGATCAATACTCTGTTTCGTTCGCTGGCAAGTGGGTTTGGTCCCAACGCAGTCGGTGTGCTGCTCTCCAGCGGAGGCGACGGCGTAGCGGGAGCCTGTGCGATTCATCAAGCCGGAGGGCTTGTGCTCGCCCAATCCGATGTGGCGAAGGCGTTCACTGAAAAATCGGCTGAAACGCAGGCTGCACACGTTCACCTGGTGCAATCGCCAACCGAGCTGGCGGCGCTTATCACTCACCATGTCAGCCAATCCACCCATCTGCAGGAAGTGACTCCACGGCGGCTTTCCAGCCGTGCGGAGAGTCGTGCCGGCAGCTCGCAGGCACAGCATCGCTCCTCGAATCACGCCCCCCCGCAAGCTCAGTCACCAACACATCCAGACTCAGACGCTCCCCCCACGCCCACACCCCATGCCGTCACGATTCCGGCGGCAGAGCCGTCGCCGCAGTCTCAACCGCCTGCAAATCATCGGCAGCCGGATTGGGAACAAACACTTGAGTCCGAATTGCGTTCGACGCAGGCCAGCTTGCAGGCATTGGTAAACCGGTTTGAATCGGTTCATCAAGAGCTACAGGCCACGAATGCTGAACTCTTGAAACTTCGTACCGCCCTGCCCCATGCAGCGCTTCTCGGTGAGGCAAGCCCAGTCGTTCGCCGGCCGCGTCTGCAACTCGAGGCGCCGGAGCCGGTCCGCAAGGAACCGACCGCGGCGGAAGACACGTCAGAATACCGCTGGCTTTATGAGAATGCGGCCGTCGGGATCGCACATCTGGATACCGAAGGACGCTGGGTACGCGTCAACCCGCACCTCTGCGAAATCCTTGGTTACAATCCCGATGAACTGCGCGGGATGACCTTTCACCAGTTGGCCGATCCCGAAGATTTACAAGGTGATATTCAGCACTTTCAAGCCTTGATCCGTGGCGAACGCGATAACGATTGCCATGAAAGCCGCTACCATCACCGCGACGGGCATGTCGTTTGGGTTTCGTTGACTCTGGCGCGACAAGTTCAAACCGATGGCCAAACCATCGGCTGCATCGCTGTTATTCAAGATGTCACGCAGCGTAAGAAGACCGAGATCGCACTAGAGAAGGCCCGGCGGATGGCCGATAGCGCTAACCGTGCGAAAAGCAGTTTTGTGACCAACATCAGTCACGAATTGCGTTCGCCGATGACAGCGGTGTTAGGATTCGCTGACATGTTGGCCAACGAAATCCAGGTACCTGAACAGCTTCAGAAGATCGAAACCCTAAGACGCAATGGCCAATTCTTATTGCGACTGCTGGACGACATCTTAGATCTGTCAAAGATCGAATCGCGCCGCTTTCAAAGCGATAGCGAGCCCTGCGATTTGATGGCGCTGATCGATGAAGTTGAAGTGCTGATGCAGGGTCGTGCCAGCCAAATCGGTTCGCAATTGTGGTTCCATTTCCCCACGCCGCTGCCTACGACGATCTACACCAGCAGCATGCGGGTGCGGCAGATTCTCGTCAACTTGATCGCCAATGCCTTTAAGTTCCCGCTCCGCGGTGACGTGAATGTCACGATTCGCTACCGAGCCGTGCAAGGCGAAGACGAACAAGTGGAACCGTATGTCGAGTTCGAAGTCGCCGACACGGGAGTGGAGATCAATCAGCCGCCACAAGCATCGTCTTTCGCGGCATTCACGCCGGCTGATCCCGAAATTGCTCGGCGGTTCGCGGGCCGAGGCAGCGGCCTGAGCATTACTAAACGACTGGTCAGCACGCTCGGAGGCGTGCTTGAGTTCAGCACCGGCAAGAAAGGGGGCAGCACCTTTCTGGCCCGGCTGCCCGTCGGCGATGTGGTTGATATGGAGTTGATCAACCGCCAGAGCCGTGTGCCGGCGGCTCCAGTGATCACTGAGCCAAGTCAGCTCAAAAGCATCGCCGGTAAGATTCTGGTTGCCGATGATCGCCGCGACATCTGGCAGGTGACCAAGTACTTTTTGGAACGCAGCGGAGCGGAGGTTGCCGTGGCCGAGGACGGCCGTCAGGCGGTCGATGCTGTGCAGGCGGCGGCGCGTGACGGCAAGCCGTTCGATCTCCTGCTGCTGGACATGCAGATGCCCGTAATGAACGGTCTGGAGGCAGTGCGGGAGCTCCGTGAAGCTGGTTTCTCGCTACCGATCATTGCGCTCACAGCCGATGCGATGAAGGGCGAACGACAACGCTGCCTGGCCGCTGGCTGCGATGACTACCTCACCAAGCCGATCGATGGAGCGCTGCTAACCGAAACGGTAGCCAAACACTTGGGTGAAAAGACCTGAGTTGCCGTGCTTCGCTGTAGTCCTAGAGGGCTATGGCGGCATGAGGAATCTCGCATTTCGGCAATTTATGCGATTGGTGACAGGCAGGAAAACTGTCATACTGCCCCTAACCCGAACCATTGCCAGATTGAAAGACAGGGAGGAGGAGGATGGAGGCGCGTTGGATGCTTCAGCCGCAGCGGCTGGAGGGTTTTGGCACGGATCCGCTGCTGCCTCACGCACCTCGGCCCCTTGTTCGCATCAGTCAACCGACCCGCGCGACCCTGAAACGCGAGGTCGCGCAAAAGTGCCCGCCTGTGCCGGGCGTCTATGGCATCCTCGACCGCACCGGCGAGTTGATTTACGTCGGCAAAAGCAAGTCGCTTCGCCACCGCCTGCTGAGCTACTTTCAGTCCTCCAGCAATCAAGAAAAGTCTGGCCGGATCATCGAAGCGGCTCGTGGCGTACAGTGGGAGACGCAGCCCAGCGAGTTTGCGGCGCTGCTCCGCGAGCAACATCTCATCCGTCGATTCCGGCCGCGCTGGAATGTCCAAGGCATCCCCGGCCGCCAGCGGCCACAGTACCTGTGCCTCGGCCGGTCACCCGCAGTCTATTTCTTCACCGCCACCAAACCGCCCAAAGACCTGCTGGCGATCGAAGGGCCGTTCTATGGAGCCGGCCGCGTCAATCGCGCGGTCGATGCACTCAATTACTTTTTTAAGCTGCGCGATTGCAGCCAACGGACGCCTTTCTACTTCGCTGACCAGCTGTCCTTATTTGATGCTGAGCGGCGCCCCAAATGCCTCCGTTACGAAACCGGCACCTGCTTGGGCCCCTGTGCCGCCGCTTGCACCCGCGTGGCTTATGATGCGCAGGTCAATGCGGCCCAAAGCTTCTTAGACGGCTTCAATGATGAACCGCTGGTTGCAATCAAAGATGCCATGGAAGCGGCCTCGGCGAACCAACAGTATGAACTTGCGGCGCGGCGGTTAGAAGATTACGAGGCGCTCGACTACCTCTACCGCAAACTGAACTACCTGGCAGAAGTCCGCCGTGGGTACTCATTCATCTATCCCGTCCAGGGCTATGATCATTGCCACACCTGGTACCTGATCCGTGCCGGCGAAGTCGCCGACGCGATGGCTGCGCCACGCTGTGAAAAGACTTATGCCGCGGCCAAAAAACAGCTCAAACAGTGGGAGCTCCAAACCCGCAACACCTTGGACCGCGGGCATGGTCGCTATAGCCATACCCTCAATCTCGTCGCCTCTTGGTTTCGCAATCACCGTGAAGAACTCAACCGCACGTTTGCTCCCCAACGTGCGGGACGAGTGTATAAGACCTATCTTCAGTCGGCCGGTTGATCGATCCATCGCCGAGTCAGATTGCCGTAGGCGTCGATCCGGCGGTCGCGCAAGAACGGCCAGTGCGTGCGGACTTCGTCGCTCAGTTCGAGGTCGCAGTCGGCAATTACCGTTTCTTCGTCGCTGTGACCGGCGCGAGCCACGATCTCACCGCGTGGGGAAACGATGAATGAAGCGCCCCAAAACTCCAACGCGTCTTCGATGCCGACTCGATTGGGGGCACCCAACCACAAACCATTGGCGATCGCGTGCGAACGCATCATCGTTTGCCACGCCTCGTGCTGTCCTTGGCCGAACTCCGCCTTCTCTTCGTGGATCCAGCCGATCGCGGTCGGATAGAGCAGGATTTCCGCGCCGGCTAATGCAAACAGCCGCGCTGCTTCCGGATACCACTGATCCCAGCAAATCCCCACACCGAGTTTGGCATACCGAGTTTCAATCACCTTAAAACCCAGGTCACCGGGGGTAAAGTAGAACTTCTCATAGAACAGCGGGTCGTCGGGAATATGCATCTTGCGATACAAGCCCGCGAGGCTACCGTCAGCGTCCAGCACGGCAACGCTGTTGTGGTACAGCCCAGGCGCGCGGCGTTCGAACAGCGGCACAACGATCACGATTTCTCGCTGCCGGGCGATGGCCGCGAGTTGCTCGGTCGTCGGCCCTGGGATCGCTTCGGCCCAGGCGAAAGTTCGATGATCTTCGCTTTGGCAGGGGTAGGGACCGGTGAACAGTTCCTGCAGGCAGACGACTTGCGCTCCGTCATCGGCAGCGGCCTGGATCCGCGTGATCGTGCGGTCGACGTTTTCGTCGCGGGAGCCGTTGCCGCGCATCTGCAGAATCGCCAGCCTTACACTTCGCATTGTCGGTATCGTCCTGATTGGGTTTGATGGAGCGGATGAAGGGGGACGCGGTGCTCTACTGACCGCATTTCGGGCAGCGGAATTCACGCCGCAGCCGCGCTGACTCGGTGAGTTCGCGGTAAGATGTCGCCAGCGATCTTCGTACAGGTTTGGACACTGCAACGAGCAATCGACCATGGACCTACCACGGCCCCGACGGCTGTTCTTTACCGGCACCGACACCGATGTTGGCAAAACGTACGTCGCCAGCCTGGCGGTCGCGGAACTGTGCCATTCTGGCCGAAGCGTGGCGGTCTACAAGCCGGTAGCCAGCGGTTGCGAGCAGGTTGGTGAAGAGCGGGTTAGCGGTGATGCGGTAGCGTTGTGGGAAGCCTCCGGTCGGCGAGGTCTGCTGCACGACGTGTGTCCCCAGCGTTTCCTGGCGCCACTCGCCCCTGCATCCGCCGCCGCTGCCGAAGGTCGCAGCATCGATGATGCTCTGCTGCTCAGCGGCCTCGATGCGGTCAGCGAGGGAGCGGAATGGGTGGTGATCGAAGGCGCCGGTGGCTTGCTCTCGCCGCTCTCCGACACCCAGCTCAACAGCGATGTCGCAGACAAACTCGACACCGAACTGGTCATTGTCGCAGCGAACCGGCTCGGTGTGATCCATCAGGTACTGGCCACAATCTTGGCTGCCAAGGCCTTGGGCTTGCCGGTCCTAGGAGTGATCCTGAACCAGGTCAGCGAGCGCGCCGATCCGTCACTCGCCACCAATGCGGCCACCATCGCCAAGTTCACTTCGGCTCCGGTGTTGGCCGAAATGGGGTTTGGTGCTCAGCAGACCGGCATCGACTGGGCCGCACTGCCACAGGTCGGCAAACCGGAACTCAAGAAAGTCGCTCAGGCCTGGCTGTAGCGTGAGCGATCGCCGGCAGGGATGCGGGACCGAGTCAGTCCAGCGTATTCACGCTAAGACGCCAAGACGCAAAGATTCGGGTCACTCCTCCCTCTACTCTTTGCGTCTTGGCGGCTTTGCGTGAAACAAAATCCCGAGCAACTCTCTCGGAGTACGGTTCTGCTCATGGTTCTCGATCCCATTCCTAACGTTGAACTCTCTGCTCTGCAGGAGGTTCACGCCAAGGCGACAAGACGAAACGATTGGAACACACCTTTCTCCACCCTTTGCGTCTTGGCGGCTTGGCGTGAAATTCTAGGCCCGGTCACCAACTGCCTACTTACGGTGACGCAGGAGAGGCGGGAGACGGTTCTTCGCTCGGCCAGATAAAGGTCTGGAGCGTGCCCAAAGAATCCGCGCAGCCGCGAGCCATTGACTCAGTTGTGAATCGCATCACCGGCGGGCCGCTCGGTCCGATCGCGATCATCCCACCGTCACCCGGCGTGAGGACTTCATTCAACACTCGGTCGGTGGCCACTGGCAGCGATAAGCCGAGGTGTTTGACAAACCACGCGACCTGCACCGCGGCGCTGTGCCGCACAAATTGCTCGCCCACCCCCGTGCCGCTCACCGCCGCGGCTCCGTTCTCCGCATAGTTCCCCGCTCCGGCGATCGGCGAATCACCGATTCGGCCCGACATCTTGCCGTTGCGACCACCGGTGGACGTTGCGGCAGCGAGGTTGCCAGCTTGATCGCGAGCGAC
The DNA here is from genome assembly GCA_937904535.1 of uncultured Planctomycetaceae bacterium. Taxonomy (GTDB): domain Bacteria; phylum Planctomycetota; class Planctomycetia; order Pirellulales; family Pirellulaceae; genus UBA6163. The sequence continues at coordinate 4,444 of CALELC010000397.1, read as the reverse complement.
CGCGCCAACCGTTCCTTCGCTATTGCGTTTGGCCGGATGCGGCAGCGGTGGCAGGCCCTGCGCCTGCCGCCGTTTCTGCACCGCTTCGAACCGTTTCTCGGTAAAGAAGTATTCTTGGCTGACGGTGCCAAACCCCTGCGCAAGCGCAAACTCATCGGCTGCCGGGCCGCCGAGCAGCACATGATCAGTGTGATCCATCACAGCCCGTGCGACCGAGATCGGGTTGCTGCTGTATTTGAGCCCACAGACGCCGCCAGTCTTGAGATTGCTGCCGTCCATGATCGAAGCATCCAACTCAAACGTCCCATCGATCGTCATCACCGATCCGCGACCGGCATTGAACAGCGGCTCGTTCTCCAGCGCTCGCACCATCTCTTCGACGGCATCCACCGCCGATCCGCCTTCGGCCAGCACCACTCGCCCGGCCGCCAGCGCACGAGCCAGCCCAGCGTGATAAACCGCCTCCTGCTCCGGCGTCGGCTTGAAGTCCAAACGCCCTGCTCCGGCGTGTACCGCAATGGCCCAGTCGCCGGTCGCGGCAGTTTTCCTTTCGTCAGTCACTTCGTTGGCCTCACACCGCACAGCGGTCAACATCAGGATAAAAATCAAACCGTTCCGCAGCAGCATCTTTGCCGGTCGCTGGTCAGGCATCGTAACGCATCTCCTGCTCTCAAGGCTTGCCCTACCTCCAGCCTCCCCCAGGCCGGCTGACAGGTTTGAATGTCTCCAGCTTAACGCCGGGCCCGTAGATCGACCGCTGCATCTTGCTGATCCTTTTCCCTAAGATCAGGCTCCCTTGGTCAACTCACAGGAGACATTCGATGAACGACGCTCACCGGTCGCGTCAGCAACGAGCAGCCGAACTGAAGTACGACGCAGGCAGTCTTGAAGCGAAATCCACGGTCGCAGAGATCACTGATCGGTTCGATGCCGATGTCGAGCGGTTCAGCAACTTGGAGACCGGTCAATCGGCGACGATCGACGCTCCGCTGGCGATGCAATTGATCACGGAAGCGGCGGTGCAGCTGACGCCCAACATCCAGCGCGTCCTCGACATTGGCTGTGGAGCGGGAAACAACACGCTCAAGTTGCGGCAGGTTTATGGAAAGCCCTTCGCCAGCGATCTGCTCGATCTGAGCGGGCCGATGCTTGAGCGGGCTCAACAGCGAGTCCGCGAGTCGGGCATCGAGACGATCACCACCTGGCTGGCTGATATCCGCGATGCAGCATTGCCCCAAGAAAGTTATGACGTCGTGCTCGCGGCTGCCGTGCTGCATCACCTGCGGGACGACGACGATTGGCAAGCCGCTTTTGAAAAGATCTTCTCCGTCCTTCGCCCCGGCGGGTCGTTTTGGATCACGGATCTGGTGGTTCACGAAACCCAGCCGGTACACGAACTGATGTGGTCCCGGTACGGTGACTATCTCGACGGACTCGGCGGCAGCGACTATCGCCAGCGGGTATTTGACTACATCGCCCGTGAGGATTCACCGCGTCCGGTCACCTATCAGCTCGATCTCCTGCGCCAAGTCGGATTTGCTCACGTGGAGTTGCTGCACAAAAACAGCTGCTTCGCCGCCTTCGGCGCCTGGAAAGCCTAACTTCCAACTTGGAGTCCAGCCTTTAGACTGCCCATCGTTGGAGTTCAGGCTTCAGCCTGCCACAACCAACTCCCCCCTGCCCACAACAGCAGCACGACCCGTCCTCATTCCTCACACCACCAACCACCTACCCTGCTTTAATCCTCCCACCGCCATTTGCTTGACACCGCCCGCTGGCGACCCTGAAAATACAAATTGGCCAGCGAAACCTTAAACAACGTTCCCCAGCAAGGTTTGGCCCCAAGGGCGAATCAGCTTGTATGCATCGATCCGGTTCATGCAAGCATCTCAGGGAAGTGTCGCCACTTCTTCCTTGAGAGCAATCAATATGTCCAACAGCGAAGATCCTACCGACGCTCCTGCGGATCCTCGGGTGCAGCCACCGCCCGAAGTTGATAGCGAACGGCTGGCTTTTGAAGAAAACTGGCAACGCAACGGGTTACCAACAACCGACGCCACCGAGCCTCAGGTCCATGAGACCGTCAGTGTGCCGGTGATCATCAGCGTGTGGGAGCTGATTGTGGGTGCCATTTGCATCGTGCTGTGGTTCGTCCTGTTTGCCGGCGGCATCTTGATCGCCACGCAGCCTTATCTACAACAACTGAACACCAACATGTCAGTTGGCAGACGCGTGCATAGCTGGGTGATGGTGTTGTGTTTTTGGACCATCACCAACATCGGCATGCTCTCCTGTTTGTCTGCCATGCTCGGCGCGCTCGGCCGCCGCACACGCTTTACCGTGCTGGTCGCCACGCATCCCTGTGTCGAGCCGCAACCACAGGATGCCCGGAGCGCACTGGTTTTCTACTACTCCGCGGTGATGCGTGGCTTTGGGATCTACACCCTGGTTCAAGCCGGTCTATTGGTACTGGCGACCAAAGCCTTCATTCAGCCAGAACAGGGCGAGTATCTGCGGCTCGCCGCAACCATGTCCGTGCTCGGCTTCTACGCCGGTTATGATCCCGAAATGTTCGGTGTGCTACTCTCGCGGGTGCGACGACTGTTCGAGTCACCCCCGCAATGATGTTGAAGCAACGTTGGAGTTCCGCCTTCAGGCTGCCAATCGTTGGAGTCCAAGCTTGAGCTTGCTTGTGTTGGAGTTCAGCCTTCAGGCTGCCAAACGTTGGATCTCAAGCTTGAGCTTGCGTTTATTCAATCCAAAAGATCAGGAGATTCCCCGCAGGCTAAAGCCTGAACTCCAACGTTAACCCAACGTTACTCCTACTTCGCGTTCGAATTGCTGCAAGAAAGTTTGCATGAACTGCTCACGCTGCACGGCGAGGCGCCGGCCGGCGTCGGTATTCATCAAGCCTCGCAACTTGAACAATTTGTCGTAGAAGTGATGGATTCCCGTTTTCTCGCTCCCGCCGTTACTGCGGTAAAACGGCTGGCCAATAGCCGCTCCGTACTCAATCGTGCGAACGATGCCAATGGCCCCCAGTGCGTCCAGGCGGTCAGCGTCTTGAACGATCTGACCTTCCAGCGAGAGCTCCGCTGCGTCGGCAGCTTTGCGAAACGAGAGGTTATCGACGATGTGCACGACGTGAGCGATGGTCTCAGGGGGCTGGCCCAGTTCGCTCAGAATCGCCTGGGCGAACTCGCCGCTGCGTTCGACGCCGGCGTTGAACTTCGCGTCCCCCAGATCGTGCAGCAGAGCCGCTAACTCCACGATCACCCGCTCGCCGCCGGTCTGCGCCTGAATCTCGCGGGCCAACCCCAGCACGCGTTCGACATGATCAAACCCGTGTCCTGCTCCCTGCCCAGCCAGACGCTGACGCACAATCACTTCGACCTGTTCAACCACTGCAGTCATCGTTCCCCCGTTGGAGTTCAGGCTTCAGCCTGCCTCACCCTGTAACTGCGAGTCCGCCAGAACTTTGATACTCCGCGCCGCTGCTGTCACCGACAAAGACTTTCCTCACCGTCTCTACCTCGGGTGGCGCAGTCGCTCGCACGGCCGCCGCAAAACCGATTTACGACGAGCGCGTAGCCTGGATGCACCAGGAGCGGTAAACTGAAGGGCACGCCTTTCAGGCTATCATCAAACCCGACATTCGGCGGATAGAGTACCCACGGAGCAACAGAATGGTCGACGGTTGGTACGTTCGCAAGGCAGGCTCGGATGCGAAGGGCCCTTATCCGCTGGAGAGAATGACAGCCGGGATCGCCAAACTTCCTTCGCTGGAGAGCATCGAGGTCAGGCACGCCACGCAAACTGGCGACCGCTGGATTCCAGCCGCCGAGATACAGCAATTTCAGGCGGCACGGCGATCGATCGCTCGTCCAGCCAATCTCTCCCGACCGCCCGCACCGACCGTCGCTGAACTGATCACTCCCCGGCAGACGCCAACCCCAACGGAGTTATCTGCACCTCCCATTGATCCTGTGCCGGATGCCCCCCTCACCATTCAACATGCGGCGGGAGGTAGCAGCTTGTCTCGATTCATGGCAGAAGGCCAGGATCCCAACATGGTCATCAAGCTCTACCAACGGGTCGCGGAGATCTGCACACGAGAAGAAATCATCGAGTACATGGCGATCCAACAACGGCCCGTGGCCAATTTCTCACCCGATGCCGTCGTTCTCACCAATCGCCGGATCATGATCTTCCGTCAGAAACTGCTGGGGCGAATGGAGATGTCGGACTTGCCATGGCTGGCCTGCCATGACGTGCACATCAAAGAAGATATTCTAGGCGCCACCATTTCCGTACGAGCTACCAACGGAGCATCAACCTCGGTGGATTGGCTGCCAAAATCGCAAGCACGCAAGGTCTATCGGATTGCGCAAGAGATGGAAGAAGCCATGATCGAGCACCGTCGCAATCGCGAGATGGAAGAACG
>CALELC010000396.1 GCA_937904535.1 uncultured Planctomycetaceae bacterium | reverse complement strand
GGCGAGGAGTTCTCGGGCGAACAGACACTGGTGGGTAACGCAACGCTGAGCAGAACCGCCCGCCGTTCCCCAGGGACGTGCCACCCGGTAAATCTGCGACGTGCCAGCGGTCACTATTCCATGATGTGCCGCCGGTAACTCTGGGTCGTGCCACCCCAGACCGGGGCATTCAGATCCCATGAGACGCGTTCCTGACCGCGCGGGCTGAGCTACTTATTGTCGACGGTCATACGGTACAATCAGACGTTCCCGACCAGGCAAACTGTGCCGGCACGATGGAGGTCGGGTGTCGCTGAGCCGTTGGTCCACTTCTGGATGCGTCCATGTCCTGTCGCGCAATTGCTATTGCTGTTTTCCTGCTCACTGCCTGGCTCGGCCTGACGGAGCCCGCACGGGGTCAGGCGTTCTTCCAGATGGGGCAACAAACCGCTGCCGGCCGGCTGATCGAGCCGCCCCGAGCGGTGCTGCAACTGCTGCGACAAGCCGAACAAGCCGCTGCCCAGCGGCGGTATAGCGAAGCGGTCGTCGCGTTGGGAGAACTGCTGCAACGCCAGCCAGCGGCCGATGACGACGATGAGCTTTCCGGCCAGGACTTCTTCTTGGATGTCCCCGAAGCGGGAGCGGCTCCGATCGCCTCGACGGCGGTCGTGCGGCGCACCCTGTTTGGCGAAGCCCGGCGTTTGCTCAGCGAGATGCCGCCGGCGGCGCTGGAGACGTATGAACTGCGGTACGGCCCGGAAGCGCGCGAGTTGTTGCAAAAGGCTGCTCCGCGGCGCGATTGGAAAAGTGTCGCTGAAGTCCGCCGGCGTTTTTTCCACACCGACGCCGGGCGTGACGCAACGGCGTTGCTGGCCCAGCGCGCGGTCAGCCTCGGGCGACCGGTGGAGGCGATTCGGCTGCTCGAAGCGCTGCGGTCACACCCGAAGCTCGACGCTGCCAGCCGCGACGGAGTCACGCTGCTGCTGGTGGCCATGCAACAAGTAGGAACTGCCACAACAGCGAATCTGCCTGCGCCGGATTCGTCAACGATACGAGAACTTTCGGGTGCCTCCGATCCAGCCGCTGCATCGAATCCTAAGCCGCCTGCGGCCGAGCCCGCACCGCAAGTCGCCCAGGTTGAGCTCGACGGTCAAGCGGTCGCGCCGCCGGCGGGCGAGGCGTTGCCAGGTTGGCTAGCAGAGCGATTTGCTCAGCCGCGCGAACTTGTAGCGGCTGGCAACGGCGATGTGACCATGCTTGGAAATGATCCGAGCCGCCACGAGTCCTCGCAAGGACAGATGCCGCTGTCGATCCCGCGGTGGATCGCCCGGACCGCGGCCACACCGAGCCAAGAGCGACTGCTAGAGGAAGCCGCCGAAGCGATGATCTCGGTCGGAGACGTTGCTCCGCCGGCCTGGATGCCGCTGCGAGTTGGCAATCAGGTGTTGATGCGTTCCACCGAGCGACTGTACGGGCTCGACTTCCAAACCGGCAAGCTCGTGTGGCAATACCCTTGGTTTGATTCGGGCGAAGAACCCGAAGCATCGGACCTCGCGGCGCTGCTGATGGAAGAAGAGTCCGGACAATCGCTGCTCAAGCAACGCGTCTGGAACGACTTGCCCTACGGTCGGATCACCAGCGACGGCAAGCGAGTTTACATGCTGGCCGACTTGGCGGAAGTCTCGGCGACCACCTACAACCCGCTGCTCGGTTTACAGGGCTCACAGTCAGCCGATACCGGCACCAATTCGCTCGTCGCTCTCGATCTGGCGACCGAAGGCAAGCTCGTCTGGCGGCTCGGTGGTCGCAGCGATGAAGCCAGCGGCTGGGGTGAAACGTTCTTCCTCGGTCCGCCGCTGCCGTTGGACGACGCGTTGTACGTGATGGCGGAGGTATCGGGCGACATCGTGCTGATCTGCCTCGACTCAGCGACCGGCCTTGAACGCTGGCGGCAACAATTGCTGGCCGTCGAATCAGGCGGGATCGGTTCAGACCCCATTCGCCGCGTGGCCGGGGCGACGCCCTCTTACGCTCAAGGCATGCTCGTCTGCTCGACCGGAGCGGGAGCGATTATCGGCTTCGACCTGCTCGACCAGTCGCTGGCTTGGGCGCTCACGATCCCGCGCAACGAGGCACTCAACCAGCACGTGCGGAGCCCTCGCGACGGCTTCTCGCTCGATCATTTGCTCAAGCGTTGGTGGGACGGCACGCCGCGGATCAGCGGCAACACGGTTTTCGTGACTCCTATCGAATCCGATCGCCTGTTTGCGATCGACTTGCTGACCGGCGAGCGACGCTGGAAAGAGCAGGCGCGTTCGCAGACCGGCTCACGTTATCTGGCCGGGGTGCGTCAATCCACGCTGGTGCTCGTCGGCAGCGACCATGTCCACGGAATCGATGCAAACCAAGGTCAAAATGTCTGGCGGACCGCTGTGGGTTGGCTGGATGCCGGGGAACAGATCAGCGGCGTCGGCGTGTTCGGCGAGTATCAGGATCCGCAGACCGGGCAATCGCATCCCAGCTACTTTGTACCGACCTCCTCCAATCGCATCGTCGCAGTTTCACTGCAGGATGGCACCGTGCTCGGCCGCCGAGAGACGCAGTATCCTGCCGGCAACCTGATCGCCACCGGCGGACAAATCCTGTCGCAGTCGCCAACTTCGCTGTCGGTTGCCTACGGCCAACAGACGCTGGAGCCGGCTGTGGCGGCAGCGTTAGCCGCCAATCCAGAAGATTTTCAGGCGATCATGCGGCAGGCGGAACTGTTGATGCAGCGGGGCCAATTGAACGAAGCCCTGCAATGGCTTAGCCGTGCCCGGGAGATGGCCCCTGAAGATATCGACGTTGAGAATCTCTCCGTGCGAGCAATGCTCAGCGCGCTGCGTGAAGACTTCGCTGGCAATATCGATCTGTTGCCGCAACTAGACGAACTGATCTACATGGCGGCCGACCGAGTTGAACTGATCAAGCTGCAGGTCCGCGCCGCGGTCGGCCGCAATCAGCCGGAACTCGCGATCTCGCGACTGATCGAATTGTCGGGCCTGATCGCCCGAGAACCGTCGTTGGGCACATTGGGACGGTCGAGCGAGGGCGATGCTTCCCGTCAGGTGTCGCTGGACAACTGGCTGGCAGCGCGCGTGCATGAAGCGATCGAGATCGCTGATGAGACTCAGCGAGCTGCAATCAACGATCTGGTCGTGGCGCATCTGGACCAGTTCACCGAGGCTTCGACGCCGCTGATCAAGCGTTTGTTGGTGCACTTCGGACCGCTACCCGGTTCGCAAGCGCTGACGCAGAGTCTGTTGAACCGCTACCGAGACGAGCAGGCGTTTTTGCAGATCGAACGCTTGGTGCTGGGGACCAGCGGAGCGACACCGGAAACGCTGGAACGGCTAGCTCCCTGGCAACTGACGGCGCTTGCTCAAGCCTACGCCCGCGGTGGACTGAGCGCCGATGCCGCGGCGGTAATCGAGGCGCTCAGCGCCCTTGCGCCGACGGAGGCGGGCGAGGACAGCGAGCCGCTCGCCAAGCTGGACTTGTCGGCCGATGAACTGCGGGATATCGCCGCTGTTACTCAGCCGCTCGTCTGGACCGGCAAAGTCCAGGTGCATCTTCCCCAAGAACCGCTGCGCACAGGCATTGGACGAAAGCCGGCGATCGGCGAAACCCGCCGTGTCGTCGGGCGTTCGTTCCAAGGCTGGCAATTGGTCAGCGACGATAGCAGCCCCTTTGCCATCCGTGACCCCCGTGGCTCCTTGCACCCGATTCCGCTCGATGGCATGAATCGGCGTGAAGAGAACAGTCGCCAAGCGGTGTTCAACGGCGGCCTGATGGTCGCCGTGCTGCCGGGGGAATTGGTCGGCGTGAACTTGTTTGAAGTGATGCGTGGCCAAATCGAATCGGTGATTTGGCGCCGGCCGTGGCGAACCGACAGCGGTGGAAACGGCATCAAACCGCGCAGTGAGTCGACTCCGTTCGGCGACCAGGTCTATCGCTACGTGTTCAGCAATGGCAACAACTCGGGTGCGTCCTCAGAGTTGCAACTGGGCCCGATCATCGGCAACACGTTTTACGTGCTCCAAGGGGGTGAGCTAATCGCCTACGACGCGCTGACAGCCGAGCCGCGGTGGCGAAACCTGGAAACTCCTCAAGGCGGCACAATCGTCTGCGACGGCGAAGTCGTGGCAGTGGTCTCGCCGCTCTCGCAGTTGATCGTCAAGTATGACTGCCGCGACGGACGCCGAATCAGTGAAGAGCCGTTCGAAGACTATCGCATCTGGGCTTCCAGCGACGAATACGTGCTGGCGTATCGGGACTCGGCACAAGGTGCCCGCGATCTGGTGCTGCTGCATCCCATCAGCGGCCGACAGTTGCTGCGACACACGTTCGAGGAACTCTCCGATGAGAACCGTGTGTTCGGCCGAATCGTCAACGGCCGCTACGTCGTTACCTTGAGCCAGACCGGTGAGGTGCTGATCTGGGACATCCAACACGCCAAAGCGATCAGCAAGACTCAACTCGAGCCGATCAAATCGTTGCAAGGCTTGCAGGTCTTGGCCCGCGAGGATTCGCTGGTGCTGTTGCCCAATACTCCTGACGCGCCGGATGAACGCATCGGCGTGCCGCTGATCACCGGCAGCGGTCCTGACCATGTACGGGTCGCGGTCGCCATCACCGCCATCTCCACGGTCAGTGGTGAGGTACTTTGGCAACGTTCGCTCGAGTCGCAGCCTTGGGGCTGCACCCTGACGCAGTCACCGATTTCCCCATTGTTGATGCTCTCGCGAAGCAAGCTACGTCAGTCGAGCGGCAATCGAGCGAAAACCCTCGACGTGATGGCGATCGATACCCGCGACGGATCGGCGATCACCACGCTGGACCGACCAATGGAGAGTTTCAATAGTGACATCGAAACGCGAATCCATTTGCAGCCGGCGCAACAACGCGTGATGGTCAGCGTCGGGTCGGTCACCGTGGCCTACTTTTTTACGCCAGCCGATCCAACCGCTGCCCAACCCGGTGAAGCGATCGAGTCGGTGGAAGAACCGATCGATGATGACGACTGACAGAGCCAGATGGTTTGAGCCAGTGGTCAGCAGGATTGCTGGCCCGTGAAATCGAGCAAGCTCCTGATCGCTCACTGGCTCAAACGGTATGGGGCCGACGTCCGTCTGGCCCCAGGACAAGCGGTAGCGCTGATAACCGCTGGCTACCGGCGCGACCGCGTTCAGCGATCGGCGACCGAGGGCTGGGGCGGCGGCGCCGGCATCGCCCCGAGCGCTTCGAGATGATGGACTAACCGCACTACGGTGTAGCGGATCTGTTCCTCGGTATGCTCGCTGGTCACAAAGAATCGCAGTCGCGCCGCCGACTCATCCACGGCCGGATAGAGGATCGGCTGGACGTTCACGCCATCGCCGAGCATCCGGTGGGAGAGCCGCAACGCGACCAGTGAGTTCCCTGTGATCACGGGAATCACGGGGGTGCCACCGCTGTCGCCCGTGTCCAAACCGGCAGCCTGAGCGAGCGTCAAGAACAGCTTGCTCCGCTGCCGCAGCAATTCGACCCGCTGGGGCTCCCGTTCCATGACCGCGAGCGATGCCAGAGCAGCCGCGGCTGAGGCAGGCGGCAGACCGACGCTGAAGACGAAGCCGGGCGCGGTGTACCGCAGCAACTCCACCAGCGCCGCTGAGCCGGCGATGTAGCCGCCACAGGAGGCGAACGACTTGCTGAGTGTCCCCATCCAGATGTCGACATCGCGAGGATTGATGCCGAAATGCTCACCAATACCGCGGCCGGTACGGCCCATCGTCCCCATGCTGTGCGCTTCATCGACCATCAACATCGCTCGGTGGCGGCGTTTGACTTCGATAAACGCTGGCACGTCGGCAAAGTCGCCGTCCATGCTGTAAACGCCTTCGATCGCGATCAACACACGGCGGAATTGACCGCGGACTTTCGTCAGCAGCGCATCGAGCGCTTCGTGATCGTTGTGAGGGAACGCACGTCGCCGAGCGCCGGAGAGCAGTGCCCCTTGCACGATGCTGTTGTGAGCCAGCGCATCATGGACAATTAAGTCGCCAGGTCCGACAAGATGCCCGATCGTGGTTTCGTTGGTGGCGTGCCCCCCCACCATCGTGATCGCGGCATCGACACCAATCCACTCCGCAATCCGCGCTTCGAGCTGACCGTGAACCGGCTTCTCTCCCGACACCAACCGGCTCGCCGAGACGCTGGTGCCGTAGCGAGTGATGGCATCCATCGCCGCTTGGCTGACCTGCGGGTCACCCGACATGCCGAGGTAGTTGTAGCTGGCGAAGCTGATCAGCTCGCGTCCGTTGATGATCGTCGTATCGCGAACGATCGATTCGTGGACCGTGAAATAGGGATTCGGTACACCCGACATCAGCAACTGCGACATGGTCTGACGGAGCCGCTGGTATTCGGGGAACTGCTCAACCGTGTCTTCGGGCTGGACCACCGTCGCCGGAGCGGCGGCCAAATCATGGTGCGCCCCGTTGAGCCCCACGGCGCTGCCACTCTCGGCGCCAGGCCGCCCATCGACACCACCAGCGTACCGCTGGCTGGCGCGGGCAATTCCTTCGGGCGACAAGTGCTGTGAAATGGCGACGGCGGTTTCTCCGATCGTCTCGATCGAATCGAGCACTTCTTGCGGGAACCGACCGCCGAACGTTTCCTCCAGCCCCCGGGCGATTTCCAGCCGTTCGAGACTATCGAGCCCAAGATCGAGCACGATATTGGTGTCCGGGGTGAGTTCCCCGGCCCGTTCACCGGCGACCAGACGAATCTGGTGCTCGACAACCGCAACGATCAACGGATCGGCCGCCGTTGTCGCCGTAGCGTCCTCGGCGGAATTGCGGGCACTGATGCGCGAGGCAGCCCGCGCGTTCATCATTGTCGGCCCACCGACGCGGTTGAGTCCGGCCGCTTCTTCCCAGCGAACCCACTGGGCAATGACTTTCAGGTCGCCGTCGCGAACCGCCTCCAAACAGGCATGCCGTTGGATCTTGCCGCTGCTGGTCTTGGGCACCGAACTGTTGCGAACCAGGTACACCGCGTCGGGTGGCAACTCGTGCTCTTCGGTAACGGCGCGGCGAATCCGCTGCAGGTGATCGTCCCAGTCCAGCCCGCGTTGGCGGACCGTCTCAGCTACGATCACCAATTGCTCCCGATCTTGAAACGGCATCGCGAACGCCGCGACGGAACCAGCCTGGACACCATCGCTCGCCGATTCGACCGTCTGCTCAATGTCCTGAGGGTAGCGATTGACTCCGCGGACAATGATCATGTCCTTCAAGCGGCCAGAGATGTAGAGCTGGCCGTCGTAGAGAAACCCGAGGTCTCCGGTGCGAAGGAACGGTCCCTGCCCGTCGGCGGTAAACCCTCGGAATGTTTTTTCCGTGGCTCGCAGCGCTTGCCAGTACCCCTGGCCGACCGATGGGCTTTGCACCCAGATTTCGCCGATTTCGTTGGCCGGCAGAATCTCCAGCGTGTCCGGGGAGACGATTTTCACCTCTTCGCCGGGCAGCACCCGGCCGCAACCGACCAACGTGCGCGAGTGCTCGGCCGTACGCTCGACGGGCACCACCTTGCGTTCGTCGAGCTGTGGCCCGTCGAAGCTGGTCATCACGGGGCGGCCTTCCTGTGGTCCACCGGTGACGATCAAAGTCGTTTCGGCCATTCCGTAACACGGCAAGAACGATTCGCGGCGGAAGCCGTAAGGTCCAAACCGTTCGACGAACGCGTCGAGTGTCTTGGGGCGGATCGGCTCGGCACCGTTGAACGCGATCTCCCAGCACGACAGATCGACCCCTTCCAGTTCCTCGTCGGAGATCTTGTCCAAGCACAACTGGTAAGCAAAGTTCGGACCACCGCTGATCTGAATCCGCTCACGCGAGATCGTCTGCAACCACCGCGCAGGCCGCTGCAGAAACGTCATCGGGCTCATCAGCGTCGCAGGCCGGCCGATGAACATCGGCTGCAAAATACCGCCCACGAGGCCCATGTCGTGATACGCTGGCAACCATGCCATACCGCCAAAGTGACGCTCGGGCTCGAACGCTTTGAGAATCAGCTCACAATTGGCCAGCACATTGCGGTGGGTCAACATCACGCCTTTGGGCGAGCCGGTCGAGCCGCTGGTGTACTGCAAAATGGCGAGCGAGTCGCCGGTCAGCGATGGCGGGATCACCCAGGCGTCCCGATCGCGCAGCGACGGCGAATCGGTCGCAATAATCCTCACACCCTCGAGGTCTTCATGGCGGTTGTCGGCTTCCAGCTGCTCGGCGACCGAACCACTGGAGAAAGCAATTCGCGTATCGGCATCGTCAACGATCGAGCGGATTCGCGAAGAGCGGCGGTTGCGCCGCGGCGGGTAAGCCGGTACGGCAATGGCGTCGAGAGCGTGACAAGCGAAAAACCCGATCACGAAGTCGAGCCCCGGCGGGTAAAGCAGCAAAATCCGCTGCCCCGGTTTGATTTCTCCGCGCAAGGCTCCGGCGAGTCCACGGATCTCGTCCCACAACTGGCGGTGCGTCAATTCGCGCTGGATGGTGTCGCCGTCGGTGAACGAATACGCCACTTGATCAGGCTGCACTTCTGCCCAATGACGCACCACGGCCAGTAAATGGTCCATGGGCGGAGCTTCGGAACCAAAAAATCGCTGCAAGTTCACGGGCGATCGATTTAACCTGGGCGTGAGGTTTACTAAATCTTGGGGCAACCCACCGGGAACCCTGCCTGCGCGGCACGGGCATCCCAGCTTCAGCCGCGGCCAGCGATGCGCAGAAACACATTCGCGGCCGGACGATCGTGCTGGTTAGCAATTCCTTCTGCGCGTCGGACGAGGGTTCCGGCGATAACGCGTGGCCAGTACGATCCCTAACATCGGCTATTGAGCCCTCGGCGATTGGGCACGGGCTCATCAGTATTGAACCTTCTTTCGGGTTCTGCCGCTATAACCGTTGCGACGAAACCGCCCAGTTCCGATTCTGCGCTTTCTTACGTTCCGCACACCCACCGGTCACGCAACATGACGCACTCCACCTATTTGGTCTGTTTTGAAGACCAGGCCGTCAACCGGTTGGCACCGATTACCACCGCACGTCCGGCTTATGCGATCTCGTGTGCCTCATTTCGCCTGATCGATTGGCTCCGGCAACTCGATTTACCACTCTATGGGATCTGCCGCCCCCACCTACAAGCCATCCAACAACTCGATTTCGGCCTCAATCAGACTCTGCCAGCCCCCGCCAGCGAAGGACTCTGCCTGCTGGTTAACGCACGCTTGGTTCCGGTTCCCCAACTGTTATCCACTCTGAAGAACTTATTGGCGACCGGCCGACCGGCGGTGATTCGTGATGCAGCCGGAGCCGTCGCAGTAGCGCTTGTTGATCAAACAGCTCTGCCCCCCAGTCTGGAGCCTGACCCTGACGCAGGGATTGCGCAGGTTACCGCTGCGCTGCCTTCTGCGGAACTCGTTGCCGACACCTTCCAGTGGCCTCATGAGGTGGTTCAGCACCACATGCGGAACATGCCCGATGCGCTCCAGTGGCGGATTGAGCAGGGAAACTACACGCAGCAACAAGACGGCGTGTTCGTCGCTCCCGGAGCCACCATCGATCAGTACGCGGTGATCGATACCAGCAAAGGTCCGATCATCCTCGAACAAGATGTCCGCGTCGGCCCCTTCTGCTACTTATCGGGCCCGGTGTTCGTCGGCGCCCGCTCCCGAATCATCGAGCATGCGGCGCTCAAGGATGCCGTGGCCCTCGGGCACACCACCAAAGTCGGTGGTGAGGTCGAAGCCTCCGTGATCGAGCCCTACAGCAACAAGCAACACCACGGGTTCCTCGGGCACAGCTACCTCGGCAGTTGGATCAACCTCGGTGCCGGCACCTGCAACAGCGACTTGAAAAACACTTACGGGACAATCAACGTCGACTACGGCACCGAGAAAGTCGCGACCGGCATGCAGTTCATGGGCTGCGTGATGGGCGACTATTCCAAGACGGCGATCAACACGGGCATCTTCACCGGCAAAATCGTCGGCGTGTGCAGCATGCTGTATGGGTTCGTCACCTCCAACGTGCCGAGCTTCATGAACTACGCCCGGCTGTTCGGACAAACCGCCACGCTTCCGGCGGACGTGATGATCAGCACCCAAGCGCGAATGTTTGCCCGCCGAAAAGTGGAGCAGCGTGAGTGCGACCGGCAACTGATCCTCGATATGTTTGAACTCACCGAGGAAGAACGCAACCTGCAAGCCGCCATTGGGCTGTAGTAGCGTGTCACCGATCGCCAGCGCGGCCGACCGTCGGTGTGGCCGATCGCTCCGCCGATCGGTGCCCACGTTTGTCCTATCGACCGGCGGAGCGGTCGACCACCCAATTCCGCCGATCGGTGCCCACGTTCGTCCTATCGACCGGCGGAGCGGTCGACCACCTTTTGCACTCTAGCCCCAACAGTTACCGATGTCCCTTGTGACCGAGCGCAACGTCAATCTGATCGACATCCCCACGCACCGGATCTACGCTGCGCGCGTCACCATCGATGCCGAGCGGATCGCCGCGATCGATCTTCTGCACATGCGCGCCGATCCGTTGTTGCCCTATGCCCTGCCAGGGTTCGTCGACGCGCACGTGCACATTGAATCGTCGATGTTGCTGCCGAGTGAGTTCGCTCGCCTAGCTGTGGTCCACGGCACGGTCGCTACCGTATCGGACCCACACGAGATCGCCAATGTGCTCGGCGTCGCCGGTGTGGAGTTCATGATCGCCAACGGCAACCAAGTGCCGCTGAAGTTTTTCTTTGGCGCTCCGAGCTGTGTGCCTGCCACCTCGTTCGAGACCGCCGGCGCGACTATCGACGCGGACGAAATCGCGAAGTTGCTGGCCCGCGACGAGATCCGCTACCTCGCCGAAATGATGAACTATCCCGGCGTGCTGGCCGGCGACCAACAGGTGCTGACCAAAATTGGACATGCGATCGGAATGGACAAGCCGATCGACGGACATGCTCCCGGCCTGCGTGGCCAGCACGCCGCAGCCTACGCCGCCGCCGGCATCTCGACCGACCATGAATGCGTCAGCTTGCCCGAAGCCCTCGACAAGCTGCACGCAGGTATGAAGATCCTGATCCGCGAAGGCAGCGCCGCCAAAAACTTCGATGCGCTGTTCCCGCTCATCGACCGGTTTCCTGACCGAGTGATGTTTTGCAGCGATGACAAACACCCCGACGACCTGCTCCGGGGGCACATCAATGAACTGGTGCGACGAGCACTCGCTCGCGGTGCCAATCTGTTTCATGTGCTCACCGCCGCGTGCCTCAATCCGGTGCGGCACTACCGCCTGCCGGTCGGGCAACTGCGAGTGGGTGACTTTGCTGATTTTCAAATCGTCAACAATCTCGAGCAGTTCGAAACGCTCGAAACATTCATCGATGGCGTTGCAGTAGCACAGGCTGGAAAGTCTCAGATCGATTCCGTGCCATGCGAACTGCTGAACCACTTCGCCTGCACGCCCAAGACTCCCTCGCAGTTCGCAACCGCTGCTCCTGAAGGAGTTTCAACTACGGTGCGGACCCGCGTGATCGAAGCCATCGACCGCTCGCTGGTCACCGGCGAACGGACGGTCGATCTGCCGGTCGAGAACGGGTACGTCCACGGCAGCCCGGAACACGATGTCCTCAAACTCACGGTTGTTAACCGCTACCGCGACGCTCCACCGGCCGTCGCGTTTATCCACGGATTCGGTCTCAGCAGCGGCGCGATTGCGTCGAGTGTTGGCCACGATTCCCACAACATCTTGGCCGTCGGCACGGACGACCAGTCGCTGTGCCAAGCGGTCAACTTGGTGATCGAAAACCGCGGCGGAATCGTCGCACTGAACGCTGAAGAACAGCATGTGCTGCCGCTGCCGGTCGCGGGGCTCATGAGCGACCGCGACGGCGTCCGTGTCGCCGCCGATTACGAACGGATCGATCACTTTGTCAAATCGACTTTGGGCTGTCCGCTAACCGCGCCCTTCACGACGCTGTCGTTCATGGCGCTGTTGGTGATTCCCAAACTCAAGCTCAGCGATCTCGGACTGTTCGACTGCCAAACGTTCTCGCTGGTGGAGTCGCCTTATTTGCAATAAGCCAGCGACAGCAGCGCATAGGCAGTCACCAGATTTTGATTGCCTTCCATCCACCGATCGCTTCGCTTATTGACCCAACTGCCGTCAGGCATTTGATCGGCTTCGAGCGTGGCGACCAATTCATCGCGCCACACATGCGGTTTCCCTTGGGCGTCATCGAGAATATCAATCTCGGCGACTGACAACGCTTTGGCAAAGGTGTGGTAGTAGTAATACAACCCGGCGTCACCCATGCCAGGGTTGGTTTCCAAAGAATAGTGAGCACGAATGAACTCCAGTGCCGCGGCCACGCGCGGATCATCTTGGGTCAATCCGGCGTAGATCATGCTTTTGAAGCCGGCGTAGGTCATCGACGCATAACTGCGCAGCCCGCCGCTTTCGGTGTTCCCTGCCTGGCTCGAGCCACCGGCAGCGGGCGTGTAGTAAAAGCCTCCGTCACCGACTGCATCCGCATGTTCGGTGTCATTGCCGTGCCCAGCGAGATTCTGAGTACGAGCCACGAAGGTCAAAGCCTTCTGGATCGCTTCGTCATCGGCTTCATCGCCAAGCTGTCGCAACGCCTCAATCATAAACGAGGTATTCGACAAATCGGGACGACTGTGCTTGCCATAGCCCGCACCACCATACGCAGGATCTTCCGGAGTCAGGCCTTCGCTTTCGTCCCACTGAATCCCGCGCAGGAACAACCGTGCTCGCTCCAGAACGCTATCGTACTTGCCATTCTCATTGGCCTGAATCAGCGCATCGACCGCAACGCAGGTTTCATAATTCTTATACAGAGACCCTTCCGCATAGATCCCGCCATCACTACGAATGTGCGACTCAATAAAGCTCAGGGCTTTGCGGATCGCCGGATCATTCTTGGCCTCGGGGCGGTGCCGCAAAATCGCCGCCACACAGAGGCTCGTCACGGCTGCTCCGGTTTCCTCGCTGAAGGCGCCGCTGGCTGCTTGACCGCGAGCCTTCAAATACTCGATACCGCGATCGGCCAACCGCCGCACTTTCTCGGCTCGCTCATCCGCCCCACTGGCCGGCGCCGGCATCAACACCGTGCCCATCAGCGCCAGGGTAGTTAAGCAGCCACCGAACACGCGAACCATTTTCGATTTCATCATCCCGTGAGCATCAGCAACCGATGCAGCAGGCGAATGGGTCATATCCATCAGAATCATCCCTCAGCAATCGTTAGCCCAGCCTGCCCAAGCCACAGGACCGGGAAGCGGACGGGTAAAGCAGGTATCAATTCGGTGCAGCTCGCACCACTCACTCGGCATACTTAGCGCCTTCCTGAGTATATACCTCGCCCCCCGAGGTTTATAGCGCCGCAGAACGGCGGAAAATCAATCGCAGCGGTGAAGGATTGGCCAGCCAGCGACATTTGCCAACATCGAA
Organism: uncultured Planctomycetaceae bacterium; assembly: GCA_937904535.1. Lineage (GTDB taxonomy): Bacteria > Planctomycetota > Planctomycetia > Pirellulales > Pirellulaceae > UBA6163. Next base: position 9,529 of record CALELC010000396.1, on the reverse strand, counting down.
CCCCACGCGAGCCGTGATCGCGTGCGTGCAACGTCCCCGACTACACCCGTTTGAGCCACATGAACTGATAGGGCTGCAGCTGCACGTCACCCGAGGTGCCGATCGTCTCGCCGGTGATCAAATCCTCGAAAAATCGTCCCAATCCGGCCGTCCGCAAACGATTCGCCGAAACCGTCTGCGGACGCTCGGAGAAGTTGGCCAGCACAATCATCCGGTTGCCTTCGTACTGCCGGAGATATCCCAGCACACTCGGCGATTCACAGGGAATCAGCTCCATCCGCATGCCGGCAAACGCTGGCTGCGATTTCCGCAGCGCAATCAATTGGCGGAGCGAATCATAAATCCGGCGCCGGATTTCGGCCTCGCCTTGCGTCTCCGTCAACCACTCCCACCGCATTTTGGTCCGGTGTACCCAACGAGAATCGCCTGCCTTGGCAGGATCTTTGACAAAATCATAGTCATTGATCGTGCCTGACTCTTCACCCAGGTACAGCAGAGGTATTCCGCCGATGCTCAGGGTCAAAGAGTTCATCAGTAGAATCCGGCGGATCGACAGCTCCTTACCTTCATCATCATTCTCATCAACCGCCTTCTCCAAGCCGGCCAGCGACGCCATCGTACCGCTGATTCGCATATCGCCGGTCTGCGGGTTGTGCTGGAATGGCACGCCGCGCGCAAACGATCCGGGAAACTGTCCGGTGTAAAACTGGTTGAGAAACTGACGGTGATCATAGGCATTGATGCCGACCGCCGCGGCATCGGCATCATCAAAGGTCCAACCGATGTCGTCATGGCAACGCAGATAGTTGATCCAGGCCGTCCCTTCGGGCAGGTGATGCCGGTGGGTCAGCGAGCGGACCAACAATTTGGTATCGCGTGTAGCCAGCGCCTCCCAACACAGCGCCATCAGGGTCGGATTATAAGATAGCTGGCACTCATTGGGGCTGATGTACTGCACCACCTCATCGGGATGCACAATCGCCTCGCTCTTAAACAGCAATCCAGGCGCGGCCATCTTGGCGGCTGCGTTGAAAGCTTGAATGAGCAGATGCGCCTCGGGCAAATTCTCACAATTGGTCCCGAGTTTTTTCCAAATAAACGCAACCGCATCAAACCGCAAAATATCGACGCCGGTATTGGCGATGAACAGCATTTCGGCGAGCATCGCTTGGAACACCGCCGGATTGCTGTAGTTCAAATCCCACTGAAAGTTATTAAACGTTGTCCAAACCCAGCGCTGCAGAGTGTCGTGCCAGGTGAAGTTCCCGCGGCGGACCGAGGGAAAGATCTCGCGCAGCGTCCGCTCATAAGCGTCCGGCATCTCGCGGTCAGGAAAAAGATAGTAAAACTCTTGATATTCGGGATCACCAGCCAGTGCTTGCTGGGCCCAAAGGTGATCGTCGGCGGTGTGATTGAAGACGAAATCGAGCACCAGCACGATCCCGGCTGCTTGTAAATCGCTGGCCAGCGCCCGCAGGTCATCGATCGTGCCCAGCCGTGGATCAACACTGCGATAATTGCTGATCGCATAGCCGCCATCGTTGTCGCCCGGCCGCACGGCGAACAGCGGCATCAGGTGCAGGTAGGTCAGCCCGAGATCGGTAAAGTAGCTGATGTGGTCGCGCAGTTTGCCGAGGTTTTCGCTGAACAAGTCGACATACAGCGCTCCACCGACCATCGTCTGCGATTGGAACCAGGCCGGATCGTTCAGCCGCCGCGCATCGAGTTGCCGCAGCGACTCACCGCGCATCAACCAGCCACGCGCAGCCGTCAGCAGGATCTGCTCGAGGTGATAGAAGAAGTCATAGCGATGGCCATAGAGCTGTCGCAACAAGCGAAACAGGCGTGGCCACTGCTGGAGCAAGCGTTCCTCAAACGGCTCGATGGTCTCGGGCTCCGCTTGCTCGGTTTCCCACAATTGACGCAGCCGCGGCAGCAACCGCCGCAGGCTGACCTGAGCATCGTACTGAGGGGAACCGGCAGGGGCGGTAACGGGATAATCCGGACCACGAAGCACCTTGGCGCTCACTCCACGTTGTCGTTGGGAATTCGGATGTGTCCGAGAAAGTTGTAGTACTCGACGCCCTCAATAATACCCCGCGCATGTCGGCCTTGAGCGAAGTAAATCCGCGGCAATTTTCGTAACCGCTCCAGCTCGGGGCTGTAATTCCCCACAACCACACCCAGAGTGCGCCCCTTCAACATTCCTTCGTCATTGCCGGAATCACCGGCGATCAGCAGTTGTTCGGGAGTAAATCCCCAGCGATACGCAAGGTAACGGATGGACAGGTCGCTCCCTCCACGGATTGGTACGATATCGAGGAACATGCCGAGTGAAAAAATCACTTTCACACGCAACCCCGCTTCGCGCAGCATCCGACGGATCCGCTGGACACTCGGGCCAACTTTCGGATCGAGTTGATAGCTGACCTTGAACTGCGTTTGCTCATGGTCGACCTGCGGCGTCAGCCCATCAACTGGATCGAGCACGCGGCGCACGTCATCAGGACGCCAAAACGCCGAGATCTGCCGCCGCCATCCCGCATCGATCGTCAAGTTGCGGCCGTAGTACAACTCGGTTCCCACCGCTGCCGCCAGCACGTCGGGCCGTGGCAGATGCTTTTCTTCGATCCACGCCATCACATCGTCGACGCGCCTGCCGGTCGCAATCCCGAAACCGATGTGACGGCCACCTTCGTGCAGCATGTCGACGAACTCTGTCAACGCTTCATCATCGCCGTCGAGCGTGTTGTCTAGGTCCGCGATGATCAGCCGGTCGAACTCCGGCAGACGGCGCGGCTGCCGCTGATGGGCGAGGATCGGCGTTGCCGCTTGCCCCACAATCTCCTTCACATCACGGAGATAGCGTTTGACATGGTTTGCCCAACTGTAGTGCTCACATACCCCGGCTAAACCGCTCGTCGACCACTGCTCCCACTGCTCCGGCTCGGTCAACATCCTCAGCAGTGCCCGTTCCATCGCTCCGGTGTCCAGCGGATCGATCAACAGCCCGTTTTGGCAGTTGCCGATGATGTCGCGCGGTCCTCCATCGTGCGTGGCGACGATCGGCAATCCCGTGGCGGCGGCTTCGAGCAGCGTCAACCCGAACGGTTCGGTCAGCGCCGGGTTGATGAACACGCCGCGGTGCTTCGCGGCCCAGCGATACAGCTCCGGAATATCGGTCGGCTGATGCGTCTTGGGATAAGCGACCTGACCATACAGATCATAGACGTCGATCAGTGTCAGAATGTTTTGCAGCACTCGCCGCTGGCCCGCGGCAAGTTCCCGCAGGTCATCGCGTTTGCCCAGGATCAGCACCAGGTTGGCCAGTTCCCGCAACTGCCGCGATTGCCCGTAAGTTTTGACCAGCGTTTCGAAGTTCTTGCGATCATCGGGCCGGGCAACCGCCAGAATCATCGGCTTGGTAGGCTGCCGTAAGAACCGCTCCAGCTGTTCCGCGATCCGCGGTGCCGGGCCTGCTTCTTGGGTCGGATAAAACAGCGACAGATCAACTCCGGGCGGAATCACCTCCATCCGATCGGGCTGATAGTGTTCATAGATCTCATATTGCTGTTCCACTTCCTGCGTCGTGCTGGTGATCACCATCGAAGCGGTTTCCAGCGCCATCTCCTCGGCTTCGTTCCGAGTGGTGAAGTGGTACTTCTGCTCCAGCGTCTTCGGATCATCGTCGTTTTTCTCCAGCAAGCGTTCGCGTTTGACCCGGCCGAGCGAGTGACCGGTGAACACAAAGGGGACATGTAACAAACGCGAAAGCTGGGCACCGGCGTAGCCTGCATCGGCATAGTGCCCGTGGATCAGATCGGGCAAGCCGTGTCTGCGGAAGTGGACCAAACACTGGTCGATGAACATCTCGAGGTAAGGCCACAAACCTTCTTTTCGCAAATACCGCTTGGGGCCAAAGGGCAAACGGACGATTTTGGCTTTCGGACCAATCGACTCCTCGACCTGGGCGTAGTCCGGTCCCACTTTGTCATCAAAAATTTGCCGCGTGATCAGGTCGACACGTTCCACATCTTCGTGCTTGCCCAGTTCCCGCGCTAGTTCAAGCACATATTTGATTTGACCGCCGGTGTCGGCGTCGCGGCCGAGTTCGGGCTCATTGCCGCGAATCAAGCCATGCAAACTGATTAAGGCGATCCGCAGAGGTGGACGGTGCGGCTCAGAGCTACTCATGCGATTTCCTGCTGAGGATAGAAACTGCGGTCGGCGACAACAGCGCCTCGTATCCCGCATACCTGCGCAGCAAAAGCGGCCGCGCGACGAAGTGAGTCCGGAGGTCGTGTGCCGGCGAGAATTCCACAGATCGCCATGGCGGCAAACGCGTCACCGGCGCCAACTGTATCGATCAGCGCGGGTACGGGAGCGGCCGGGACCTGCTCAAACTCACCCGCAGATCCCAACCACGCGGCTCCCTCGGCACCAGCGGTCAACCACAGATTGCCGATCTGGTACCGCTGCTGCAGCGCTGCGGCGCTGCGGCGGCAGGCGTCCCAGCCCCTGTCTCCCAGGTGCCCCAGGTCGCCTGCCAAGGCCTCACCGGATAACAAGCTCAGCTCGTCTAAGTTCAGCTTCACGTGCTCAGCGTCGGTCAGCAGTTCCGCAGCCCACTCCAGATCGAAATAGGGCTGACGCACGTTGATGTCGACGAACACCGGGCATGGCAGTGAACGTTTGAGTTCCAAAATTGTGCGGCGAGAATCGGGCGAGCGAAACACGAGGCTGCCGTGATACAGCAGCCCCAGGCGTTGCTCCGCAACGGTGTCGGGTGGCGACGCGATATGGTCAAACGCAACGTCTTCCCAGAACTGATAACTCGGCTCGCCGTCGCACACCTTCACTTCGACGCGCCCGGTCGCGTGCTGCGCATCAATCTGCAACGCTGACTCATCCAAACCCCAACGCTGCATCGCTTGCTGAACTTCGGCTCCCGGTTCGTCCTTGCCGATTGCGGTCACCACCAAGGGATCGATCCCTAGCCCGCGCAGATTCCAAGCCACATTGAAGGGTGCTCCGCCGAGAACGCGGTGCGCTGGGAAACAATCAAACAGAACTTCACCAATGATCAGCGGGCGGAGCGCGTTTTCAGCTTTCAATGCAATTCCTCGAGCATTACAAATGTTCTGCGTCCAAGATAACTAAGATTCTGGAACCCTAGGGGAGCCTCTGTCATTACTCAACCAGTTCAACCACCGATCTTAGCCACCGATCTCGACGGCACCTTGATTCCCGGAGACGGTCTATTACCCGATGATCCGCAGTGGCAAGCTTTAAGTTGTCTGCAGGATCGCATTGCTGCGCAGCAATTGGAGGTCGTGTTCGTCACCGGTCGCCATTTAGAGAGCGTCATCGAGGTCATTCAGCACAAAGACTTACCCCAGCCTCAGTGGATTCTTTGCGATGTCGGCACCTCAATCTTTCATCAAGATTCGGCAGGTTACGACCAACCCTACCGGCCTTTGCAATCGTATGTCAACCATCTTGACCAGATTGTGGGCACCTTCTCAGTCTCTCAATTGCTCACTGAGATCAAGCCCCATAGCGACCTCCGCTTGCAGGAACCTGAGAAACAGGGCCGGCACAAACTGAGCTTTTACTGCAAAGCGCGGACCATCGATGAACAGGTGCAGCGGATCGAACATCGCCTTCAAACCATGGGTGCCCCCTACCGCGTCGTCAGCAGCATCGACCCGTTCAACGGCGATGGCTTGATTGACCTGCTGCCGCTGGGCACCGATAAGGCCAGCGCGCTGTTGTGGTGGGCCGCTTTTCGCGATCACAATGCCGACGAGATCGTGTTCGCAGGCGACTCAGGCAACGATTTCGCGGCGCTGACCGCTGGTTTTCGAGCGATCGTCGTCGGCAATGCCGATCGTCAGCTCGCCGCTCAGGTGGCGGCTGAGCACCGGCGGCTCGGGCACCCCGAGCGTGCTTACCTCGCCAGCGGCCACGCCACCGCTGGCGTGCTGGAAGGCTGTCGCCATTTTGGGCTGGTTTCTGAATGACAGGACGGTCCACCGCTCCGCCGGTCGATTTGGAAGCTGGGGCAGGGTTAGCGGACGGGGGCGGCTGCGAAGGTGAATCATTGAATGAACCGATCGACGGAGCAGCGTGGTCGACCGCTCCGCCGGTCGATTTGCGCTGGAGACAAGAGCACGGGCTAAGTTTGGCGTTTCGGTGAAGTAGCACTCGAAGTCCGGAACTCCGATCGACGGAGCGATCGGCGACGCTTGGTGGCCGACCGCTCCGCCGGTCGAACCGGGAGTTGGCCAGTTGTAGGTCGCCGCGAGTTGCGAAGAAGAAACCGCGTATGAACAGCTCGAACGCCGAGCGGCGACGTAGGCGAGCGGCCACGCTCTCCAATGCAACCGCTTCGCAGCCTCCGGTTCCACGCTAGGATGAGCGCTGCGAACGATCCGTGGGACTTGAGAACGTAGGCGCGTTGATGCGAGTTGGAATTGTCGGGGCGGGACTAGCCGGACTCAGTGCCGCGTTTTATCTGCAGCGTTGGCGACCCAATTGCCAGCTCCAGCTATTTGAGTCGAGCCACCGCTGCGGCGGGGTGATTCGGACAGAACGCGTCGGAGAGTTCCTGCTCGAACACGGCGCGGACATGTTTGCCACGAATCCCAACGCAGCCTTGCGCTTGTGCGAAGACCTCGGTCTGAGCGACCGCCTGATCAAGCCGCTGCCGCAGGCTCGCGGCGCCGGGATCGTCCACCGGGGCCGCGTCGTCCGCATCCCCGAAGGCTTTGTGCTGATGCGGCCAACGCGGCTGAGTTCGATGCTCACCACTCCGCTGCTGTCACCTTGGGGCAAACTTCGCCTGTTCGCTGAGGGGCTGATCCCGCCGCGAACCACCGCTGAGGACGAGAGCGTCGAGTCGTTCGTCACCCGGCGACTGGGCCGCGAAGTGCTCGAACGGATCGTCCAGCCGCTGGTCGGCGGGATCTACACAGGCGACGTATCGAAGCTCAGCATGGCGGCGACCATGCCACAGTTCTGTCAGATGGAGAGTGAAGACGGCAGCCTGTGGGCGGCGACGCGCCGCCGTCAGCGGGCCGGAATCGACTCCACCGAACGCAATAGCGCCGGCGCACGCTACGAACAATTTCGCTCCTTCCCGGGCGGTGTCCAGGAATTGGTCGACGCGCTGCAGGCATCGCTGAAACCGGGGGTTCTGCAGCTAGGCCAGGCGGTGACCGGAGTGGTCCAGGAGGGCGGGCACTGGCATCTGCAGGGCGTCGCCGTCGAACCGCTGGATCACCTGATCCTGGCCACGCCGGCAGCCATCGCCGCACGCCTGCTCAGCGGCCCCGTCCCCGAGGCGGCACAACTTCTAAGCCAAGTGGAAACAACGTCCAGCGCGATCGTCGTCTTCGGTGTCGACGAGGCAAACATCGCTTGCCCGCTGAACGTTGCCGGCATCGTTGTCCCTGCGTGCGAGCATCGCCGCGTCCTAGCCGTGAGTTTCACGAGCGACAAGTTCCCCGGCCGCGCGCCCGAGGGACAAAAGTTGATTCGTGTGTTCATCGGCGGGGCGCTGCAGAGCGAGTTGTTGCAGCTTGACGATGAGCAACTCATCTCGCTGGCTCGCGAGGAACTGCAAGACCTGATCGGTTTATCGGGCCAACCTCGACTGGCCCGCGTGATCCGCTGGCACAATGCGATGCCGCAGTATCACATCGGGCACCGGCAACGGATCGAGCAGCTCGAGCAAATGTTGGCTGCCCAGCCGGGGCTGCACGTGATTGGCAATTCGCTTCGCGGCGTCGGCATCGCGCCCACTGTGGCCGGCGCCGTGACGGTTGCCAGCCGCATCAGCGGCCGGCCATTTTAGCCAGCGTCGCCGATCGCTCCGTCGATCGGAGCTCCGGTGGTTAGTGGTTGACATTCCGAAACTGCCCGCAGCCTCCCCCAGCCCCTGCTCCAGCACCAACCGACCGGCGGAGCGGTCGGCCACCTTGGTCACGCCTTCAGTGCCCGGTCCCAATAAGCTGCGATCCGCCGCATTGCTTCATCGGGTTCACAGACCTGCAGTTTGTCATTGCCGGCACGGCGGACCAGGTTCCAGTCTTCCAACAGCGTCAGCGCATCGGCGACGCGGAACTCGACTTCCACGTCGACCATCTCGCGGACCATCCGCTCCGCCCGACGGCGCAGTCGTCGCTGGCTGATCGGTTCGCCAGCGGTCCACAAAGCGTAATACGCCAGCACCACTTCACGATGCCGCTGACTTTCAGCTTCCTCCAACAACCGATAAGCCACCCCAGCGTTGCTGTCGAGCTTCTGGTAGTAAAGGTTGCGAGTCAGGTTCAGCATGTAGCGATTTTTGACATTCAAGTGATTCATCACGCTGCGGACGGCGTAGCCGACGAGCGCTAGCAGCAACCCGCCCAACACGGCCAGCAGACTCAGTGTGATCGCTGCCACAAAGAACCCGACCCGCGAAATTTTGAACAGCGTGATCCCGATTCCCCCGAGTGACGGCACGATGTTCCGCAGGTGGTCGAGCCAGGTGAATCGCACCCGCGTGCCCGGCAACAGCATGTCGATGTCAGGCTTGGGAACGTTCTTGAACATCCGCAAGTGCAGCATCGTGTGGTCGAGTTGATCGTCGGTGCGAAAGCCCGGCCGCAACTTGAACATCACGACGACGCGCTGGTACAGCGGCACGTCGAAGAGCACTTCGCGATACAAGTTCTGCCACCGCCGCTTGGCTCGCTGGCCGATCACATCACCGCGAGCGTAGACGATGATCGCTTCAAACACGTCGAAGTCGACATGCAGCGGCACGCCCCAATGGCTGGACATTCCGACCGCTTGCTCCAGTTCCTCGCGGCTGACCTCGGTGTAACCGGCGTCGACGAGCACCATCTGGCCGGCCTGCGAAATCTCGGCGACCGCCGCCAGCTGCTCCTGTTCGCTCATCGGCCCGCTCTCCCGGTCCAGTAGCGGACGCGTATCGCGATCGGGATCGAGCATCGCGTAGCGCTTCGCAAACCGGCTGTACATTGGGCGATAGCGGTGGTGCAAGAGCTCAGCAAACCCGCGAAACACGTCTCGCAACCGCTCGCGAGCCAGATCGTCCGCGTCGGGCGTGACCGCCATGGCCGCTTTCGCAGCGGCGTCACCGCGACGAGCCAGCAGCGCCTCGATCAGATCGGCGGTGGTGATCGGCAGGTACGGCTCGATCGCCCAGTGCGGAGAGTCGAGCCCGACGAACTCTTCGCTATTGACCTTCCGCGTCAACTGCATGCCGGCCGTCAGGATCGACTCCGTCGACAATTCAGTCCTCCAGCAAGCGACAGGTGGGGCGAGTAAACAAGGAGTGCGTAAGCCGGCAAGCGAGCTGCTGCGTATCCTAAGGGGCACGGCCGCCGCTCGCAGCCGCAACGCTCCGATTCCAGCTTGTTTTCCGCAAGGCGTCTGTTACAGGTAGGGGTTCGAGTCCATGGAAACGGAGAACCGCTGGTCTGGCGACGACGAGCCCCGCGGCGGGCGCCGTGCG